>JAICXZ010000026.1 GCA_025934475.1 Mucilaginibacter sp.
AGTTCATGCGGCATTTTTTTAAGTTTAGAGCGAAGGCCAACTTTTTCGAGTACATCGAGGGTCTTTTCGGCGATGAGGTTTTTGTCCTTCCAGCCGGTGGCCCTCATTACAAACTCCAGGTTGGCTTCAACGGTACGGTCTGTCAATAATTGAAAATCCTGGAAAACAATACCCAGCTTGCGGCGCAGGAACGGGATATCCTTACTCGCCAGGTTTTTTAGCTCATAACCACAAACGTGTCCATCGCCTGAACCAATGCCGAGATCGCCATAAATAATCTTCAGCAGGCTACTTTTGCCCGAACCGGTTGCCCCGATGAGCCATACGAAATCGCCTTTATCGATGTGCAGGTTTACATTAGATAGCACCAGGTGTTTTTGCTGAAATATATCTACACCGTTGAGTTTTATAATTGAATTCCCGATCATTTCTATAGTTCTAATTTCAGGATCTGGCCAAAAGGCAGGTCCCTTACAATATTCATAATATATTCGGCCTTGCTGCTAAGTCCCACTTTATCCAGCGATTTTTCCGGCCTGTCGACCCTGAAATAAGCCAGCAAGGTAAACTGGTCGTCGCGCAGTTGCACATAATCCGGTATTTTGGCAACGCCCTTTACTTTGATGATATACATTTTAAGCTAAAAGCTTAAAGCAAAAAGCACAAAGCTTTTTAGACTATCCGATAACATAGCTTATAGCTTTCTGCTTTCGGCTTTTTGCTCCTTTTCAAAGGTACGTTATTTTAAAGCTTTGTCAAGAAATCCATCGTATCCACCCCGTCGGCATAGTCCCATAGCGTTGGGTGCTGACTTTGGCCAAAAGTAACTACCTGGTTGTTAACATCCAGAGCAATATCGCTTACGATACATTGGATATTTTGACCTTGCTGGATTAAGTTAGCCTGTAACGCAGCGATGTCCTCATAATACTCATAGAATAATACTGCCAGGGGAGAAGTCAGACTTTTATCCTCCTTCAGGATCAGGAATCCATTGTCTAAGTGTGGATTGCGATTTACAAGATAGATCGACTTGTTATAATCGTAGTTGTTATTGTATTTGTGATGATGGATAATGTTATTGTATGGCTCAATTGCCTCAAAAAAAGGAACAAAATCATACCCCTTCGGTACAAATAATTTGGACACATTGCGGCACCCGAGACCGAAATAATCGAAAATATCATGCCCCAGTGTGTACAATTGCCCGGATGTTTCATCTCCCCTGAGCACCGCCACGCTATTTCTGTTTTTGCGAATGATATTGGGCACCTTGCCGAAGTAATACTCAAAATACCGGGAGGTATTATTACTGCCGGTGGCAATGACAGCATCAAAGTTTTCGAGCCGATCGACAAAACTGAACTTGCTTTCAAAAGCCGGCTCAATAGCTACCAGGCGGGCCAGTACCTGCTTGATCAGACGCGCATCCTGTGATGATGATTTGATCAACGCATGATTGCCACTTGTGAGAACACATAATACATCGTGAAAGCCAACCAGTGGAATGTTGCCGGCAAGTACCAGGCCCACTTTTTTGTCGCCGCCCGAACCAGGTTCGGGATATTGATTCAACCATTTCAGCAGATTTGCCTTGCTAAGCATCTCACCGATCGACTTCACCGCCAGCGCTGTATTTTCGGGCGTGAACCATGCATTGAAGTGATGTTCGTCGCGAATTATGGCGGATAATTCGTCATCGGGGAAACATAATTGCGTTCCTAACGTAGAAAATATATCTGCTAAGTAGGGTATTTCTAATTTTGACATATAAATGGAGCGGGCGTAAACCCTGAAACTGTTTTTTTGTTATATTTGCATGCTTATTTAGCGACGCAAAGGTAATTGAGAATATAAGATTAAAGAAAAATGGCGATCAAAATAACCGACGAATGCATCAACTGCGGGGCCTGCGAGCCCGAGTGCCCTAATAATGCAATTTATGATGCAGGGGCAGCATGGCGCTTTTCGGACGGCACAGGCTTGAAGGGACTTATAGATTTTGGTGATGGTAATACGCTGAATGCTGAAGAGACACAAGCTGCGTTATCTGATGATATTTATTATATCGTACCCGACAAATGTACTGAGTGCGTAGGTTTCCACGATGAACCGCAGTGTGCTGCTGTTTGCCCGGTTGATTGCTGTGTAGACGACGAGGACGTTCGCGAAACCAAAGAAGAACTGATGGCCAAAAAAGAATGGCTGCATATGAACGAATAATAAGCTATTTACAGTAAATAGGTAAGGGGATATAGTTTTATATCCCCTTATTTTTTTAAATGATATTTTTGACTTATTGTTGTATAATATTATCCCCTGAACTCCGCCCCTGAATAATGGAATACGGTATTTGTAATTTAGCTATTATCCCCTTAAGAGCCGAACCAAGCGATAGAAGCGAACAGGTTTCGCAGATATTATTCGGTGAGGCATTCGAGATATTGGAGTGGAAGGAAAGGTGGGTGCGGGTGCGTACGGATTTGGATAACTACGAGGGCTGGATCGGCCGTCTGCAATTTACAATGCTGGGCCATATCGCTTACAGAAGCCTTAAACAGGTTCCGCCGCCTATCACTTACCGTGCAGTAACGCAAGCCTGGAAAAAGCCGGATAATACTGTACTTTATTTGCCGGTGGCCAGCTCGCTGGTGTTTTTAAAAGGCACTACATGTCATATCAACAACGAGAAATTTGAGATTATTGGTGAAATAGGGGAGACCGAGCCTATTGATATTACCGCCAAGTCATTTTTAAATACACCTTACCTCTGGGGCGGACGCACGCATTACGGTATCGATTGCTCTGGCCTTACTCAAACCGTTTATAGGTTACAGGGCATTGACCTTCGTCGCGATGCCTGGATGCAGGCAGAACAGGGCGAAACGGTCGATTTCCTGTCTGAGGCGAAACTCGGCGACCTTGCCTTCTTCGATAATGAAGAGGGACGCATCACCCACGTGGGCATTCTGTTCGGAAACGGATATATCATCCATGCTTCCGGCAAAGTAAAGATCGATTCAATCGATATGCAGGGTATCTATTCGGAGGATCAGAGACGACATACGCATAAACTGCGTATTATTAAACGACTGATCCCCTCCAAATAATTAATCCTTTACAAAGCTGGCTACACCTACCAGGCTGTTATTGCTGCTATTAGTTACCTGTACCATGTAAGTCCCGGGCTGCAGATTACCTACATTGCCGCTCCATCTAGGTTGTTTGGATATATCCTGTTTTACAACCTGGCCGAATGAGTTTACGATCTTGATCTCATATGATTTGATCTTGAAATCGCCAAACTTATCATCTCGCTGGGCCACAGACAGGTTAATTGCCGATGTTGTTGGATTAGGATATACGCTGATATTAACCGCATTGTTAGGCGCCGACTCATAATACAATCTTACCACGTTAGAATAAGTGGTGTAATCGTAGAGACCCACAATTTTTAAACGATACAAGTTTTCGCCAATGACCGGAAATTTGTCTATTAAATCATATCGCCCCGAGCTATCTGCCTGCAGGCTGCCTACAGGTTGATAGGTTTGACCTTTATCCGTGCTCCGCTGTACATAAAAAGTAGTCGTGCTTTGCTCATCTTTCGCCTTCCAGCTTATACGCGAGCCCGCCGGTACTTTGTCGGCATCAAGCGCCACTATTTTGGGCTCTTTCACTGGAATGTGCTTGATTAACATCTGAAAACGATTGGCGCCGAAAGTAGTTGAGTCGGTTTTGTCGATGTTAAAGCTATATGATGTGCCCTGATTCATTATTACCGAATCCTTAAGGTAAAGGTCTCTCAGTATTATTTGATAATAAGGAGCCAGGTACAAAATTTGCTTCAGGTCCAGGCTATACGGACCTGATGCCGTTGCATCGACGAACAAGGGAGCTATTTCGGGCTTGTGTTTGGTTGGGTACGGGATCAAATCAATGGCCAGTTTGATGCTATCGGACGACATCGCCGATAAGCTAACTGCAGGGGCAATACCCCCCAGGTCAATAGCATCTTCATTGTAAACATAATTATTGCCTGCATCGGCATTCATGCGTATGATGATCTGGTCGGTTCCGGTTGCATCTTTGGTCATCTGCACACGCAGCAATGGGTTTGGCACTGGTGGCGAGCCTTTCGGGATACCCATGAGGCTATTCATTTTAGCAGTTAATGGTTGTGCGGTAGTTTTGGCAGTTTCCCGGAAGGACAGCGTTTGCGTGCTGCTATTTGCCTGCACAAAGAAACCCTGACCGCTGGCAATGATGTTGCTTGCCGAGCCTACAGCTGTGCCCGGGTCTATGTTAGTTGTTGTATCAGCAACGGTTATAGTACCTGTTTTCTGCATATAAGCCTCGTACTGTTTATTGGTAGGGTTGAACATATACATCGCCGATGATAAGCCTCCGCCACCATAAATGGATGAGTTCGACACAGTACTATTGCGGTTATACTTTTCCCAGTTAATAGCCGAAGGATAGGGATTTCCCACCAGGCAGAAACCTCTGTTCAATGCATTAGCCAGGTTCGGACTGTTGGTATAACCCAGGTAATTATTTTGCAGGTACCAGAGCTGTACATTGACTGTGCCGGTATTAACTGTTCCTGTATTGGTAAATGTCACGTCTTCCGGATAATTGTACGGATAGCTGGTTTTGGTGCCGCTGGTGCTGCCGTTATTGGTTTTGTTACCCCTGAAAAAGAACAGCACGCCATTGCCAACCGGTATGTTAACGGTAGTATCATTGACATTGGCTATGGTAAGGCGTTTTTGTGTGCCTAGATTGTAAGATGGCGAGTTGTTAATTGCCGCTATACCTTTAAAATTGCCGGTCGTATAATTGGCGTTACTCGGGATAATGTCCTCCCGATAGATATAAGTCGATGGATTGCCAACGCTGAAAAATCCGCCGCTCGATGGTCCGGTTATGATGGCCCCGGCCGCCAGGTAAGAGAGATCGAATACATTGTTTCCATTAACCGTGCCACTGTATATCGGCGATGAGACCAGACGATAACCGCGTTTTGAAAGATCGGTTGGATAGCTGCCTTTTATAAAGCGTTCTACTGTAAGCGAACCGGTTAAAGTGCTGCCCGACGGAATAGCACCCAGGTTAGCCGTTTGCGTCGATGTGCTTTTCAAAGTAAACGCCGCCGGTGACGAGCCAATGGCCAGGCTGCCTTTTGTAAAGGTAACCTGGCTGAAAATATCGACCGGGCCGCCACTGATGTTGACGGTGCCGCCGGATGAGTTATTAATAGTCATACCGCCCAGCTCGCACGTGCCGGCAGTATTGGTACCGTAATAGTATTGCGATAAAATCGAACCGTTCCAATTAATGGTTGATGAGTAATTGCTGTTGTAAAGTATCTGGCCGCCGCTGCTGTTGTAAATATTACAGCCGACGCTTAGGGTGTAACCGCTGAGGTTAATATAAGCGCCCGAACCTAAAGTGAGACCATAACAACCGGTGCTGCCCGTCAGTGTGGGGTAATTTGATAAGCCGGCGGGTATAATCCATGAAACGTTAGCGTTTACTGGTACCTCGTTAGTTACGCCGGTGGTTGTATTATCCCAGTTGCTGGCATCGGAAGGGTTTGTGTTGGTGCCTTTCCAGGTATAGGTCAGGTAGCCGGCTACGGTGGATGCCCGTGCCGAGTTGGTTTGCATAGAGCCGGCGGTGGTAAATGTAGACGCAGTGCTTTGGTTCACATATTCTGCTTTTACCCAATCGGCTGTCAGCGTGGCGCCGATGATATGCGCCTCGTCCATGGTGCCGGTATAGCTCTGACCACCAACAGTATGAAGGCCGCTTCCGCCGATATTGTTGTTAATATAATCGCCAAACGAAACCATATCTACTGAGCCTGAGAAAGGCGGGTTTGAGCTATCAGAGGTTGGCCCGGATACCAACGTGCCGTCTATGTAAAGCCAGCTTTGGTTAGTCGAGGCTTTATAAGTGTAGGCATAATGGTGCCAAACAGCGACACTTGGCGCCGTACCGTATTGAGCCAGCGGTGTTTTCCTATTGGCCCAGCGCCACGTTTGTACGCGGGGCAACGGCGTAACTGCCGCCTCAACCAATACCCCCAATTGAGTACCGTTACCGGTGGTCGCCGGATTGGTACTATTTTCGAGTACGATGAAATTGGCAGTATGTGGTGGCGTGCTCGGGTAACTTGCCCATAATGATAACGACTGATCATTTTGTGTATTAGGCATGCCCGTTACCCCCGTAGCCATTACTGAGGTCGCTGATAGCGTAATACCGTTACCTATCTCCGAAGATGTGTTTTGCGTGACCGTTCCTGTACTGACCGTAGATACGTTATTGTTATTGACAGTCGCGTCGGCAAACTGCGGGGCGGTGCCGTTGGGATCTTCGTTAAAGTGATATACGCCGCCATAGGTTATGCCTGATGTGGCTGTCACGTTACTCCAGGTGAGTTTTTGCCAGGAGGTGGTATGGGAGACAGAAGTCGTACTTATCGGGCCGAAATAGCAATAAAACTTGTTTGATCCGTTTGCGGAACCGCTTTTATAAAGTGTCGGTACGCGCACCCAGAAATAAATGGTGCCGGTGCTACTGTCCCAGTTTTCGATCTGGTAGTAAAGCTCGCTGCTAGTTGAATAGGCGCTGTCGATGATCGCAAACGGAGGTACGGATGATGATCCGCCGACTGAGTTTGAGCAGGGCCCTGTAATAAAATGAGGGCTCACCACCTTAAGTAATGCGACAAAGTTGGTTTGGTCCGTGGTTATGCCCAATGATGCATTGTTTATCGTAAGTGGTATCCGGAACGCGTAAGTGTCATAATACGTTGTTTGCGACCTGGCGGTTTGGTAACCTAAGATCATAAAAACTGCGATAACAAGACCCCGTAAAAATATAACTGACGGGACAAATGAGTTTTTCATAGCTGGTTAAGGCTGTTGATAAGAATATATGTTTTGAAGAAATGGCATTAAATAAAATTAAACGGGTAGATGTAGCGTAATGGTTAATGTAATTAGGGCAAATCAATAACCATATGGTTATTTTACGCGTTGCGTTTGGTAAAAGTTGTACGATTGAAAAGATTGAATTTTAGTGTATTGAATAACAGATAAATAAAATGCTTATTTAATGTTTAATTATTTGATGGTCAATTTGTTGGGTTGTAATTGTGCGCTATAGAAAACGAACTTTTGTGGTCCAAAGTTAAATGCCAAATAATGATATGTTTATCCTTGCTCAGTGAAAGTAGATAATCGCAAGTTTATTAACTGGCAGTTGATCGGATGGAAATTCTTGCCAGTTTGCGGATGAAAGTTAAAATGGCCGGCATTGCACATCACATACATCCGTAGATGCCGGCAATGGCGAAATTAATCCTTTACAAAACTGCCTGCACCCACAAGGCTGCTATTGCTGCTGTTGGTCACCTGCACCATATAAGTTCCGGGTTGAAGGTTGCCTACGTTGCCCTTCCAGTCTGATTGTTTTGATGTCGCCTGTTTTACGATCACGCCGGACGAACTCACAATTTTGATACTATAAGAATCAATCCGGAAGTTCGCAAGCTTACTGTCAATTTGTTTTATAGAAAGATTGATCGTCGATGTCGCCGGATTAGGATAAATACGAATATTCACTGAACTGGTAGGCGCCGAATCATAGTATAACTTAACTATGTTTGAATAAGTGATGGTGCTATCGGCATCCAATATTTTCAGGCGATACTGATCTTCGCCCATCACGGGCATCTTATCCACAAGGTCGTAGTTGCCGTGGCCATTAGATTGCAGACTCCCTATCGGCTGAAAAGTTTGTCCCTTGTCGGTGCTCCGCTCAAGATAAAATGTTGTGGTGTTAAGTTCGCCGCTCGCCTTCCATGTAAGCAGTGAGCCTACCGGAACCTTAGTGCCTGTAAATGTTAATAGCTTGGGTGATTGTGCCTGAATATGACTGATTGCCAGTTGGAACCGCTTGTTCGCAAATGTTGTAGAGTCGGTTTTATTAACAGTAAAGTTATATGAAGAGCCCTGGTGCAAAACCAGGGTATCTTTCAGGTAAAGATCCTTTAATACAAGCCGGTACATGGAACTTAGATAACTGAGCTGTGCGAGGTTTAACTGGTATTGACCTGATGCTGCTGCGTCCACATACAGAGGTATTATCTCTGGTGTGTCTTGAGGAAATGGTCTGCTGTCTATTGCCAGTTTGATTTTATCGCTTGAGATGCTCGAGAGGCCGAGCTGTACATCAGTGCTGCCTCCTAAATCTTCTGCATCTTCATGTGGTTTAAAAGCCGTACTGCATGAATCATTAAGTCGAATCACAATTTCATCAGTATTGTTGGCGTCTTTAATTATCCGCAGCCGTAGAAGGGGATCGGCCGCAACCTGAGCACCTTTAGGCATGCCCATAAAAAGGCTCAGCTTGGAGGCTGAAGGCTGCAAATTTGTTTTTGCCGTTTCACGGAAAGAGAAGGTTTGCGTGGTTGTGGTGGCCCTGACAAAAAAGCCTTGTCCGCTGGCTATGATATTGGTTGCGCAGCCAACAGCCGTACCTGGATCGACATTAGTTGTCGTATCGGCAGTAGTGATTGACCCGGCCTTTTGTATATAAGGCTCATATTGTTTGTTGGTTGGGTTATACATCCATATGGTTGCGGGAACCGTAAATCCGGCGCCATAAAGAGACGACTTGGTTGGAACAATGTTCCTGTTGAATTTCTCAAAATTAATGCTGGATGCATAAGGATTACCCAGTAAATTGTATCCCCTGGAAGCCGAATTGGCAAGACCCGGACTATTCGTATATCCGAGATAATTATCCTGGCGGTACCAAAGTTTTACATTGACAGTGCCGGTATTTAAAGTGCCAGTATTGGTAAAAGTCACATTCTCCGGGTAGTTGAAAGGAGCGGAGGTCTTCGTGCCGCTTGTTGTGCCATTGGAGAAATTCCTGTTGCCCCTGAAAAAGAACAGAGTCCCATTACCTACCGGGATAGTTACCGTCGTATCAACAACCTGGGCGATCGTTAATCGCTTTTGAGTGCCGATAAGGTATACAGGGCTGTTGTTGATTTTGTTTATGCCTTTGTAGTTGCCCGTAGGAAAATTTACATCGCTGTACACGGCGTCTTCCCGGTAGATGTACGTTGATGGATTGTTGTAGGGGCTTGGGTCAAAACCATTGCCCGGAATGCCGGTAACTATGGTACCATTTATCCACCAGGTTACGTCGGACACGTTTGAACCATTTGCAGTACCTGTATAAACAGTTGATGAAACCAGCCTGTAGCCGCGTTTGGATTGATCGTTAGGGCTGCCTTGTACATATCGCTGAACATTAACCGCGCCGGTAATGCTGCAGCCAAGCGGAATAGCAGCAACGGTTGCGGTGCTGGTTGCATCCGATAGCAGGGTAAGTATCTGACTGCCGGCAGCGAGCTGCGTATTAGTGCCGCTCATGGTCAGTACACCCACGTCAGCAACCGAAAAGGTCCCGTTGGTCATACTTTTGGTGCCCGAATTGGTAAATTCAACATTATAAAATGTCGTTCCATTACCGCCGCCACCTTGCAGGTTTTGAGTCGTTCCATTAAAGTTGACTGTATTGCCGGATGGAGAGCCGAGGGCGCTTAGGTCGAGGTAATTACTTCCGTCGTTGGCCAGCGTATTAGTAAAATCTCCCGCAACATTCAAATTGCCGCCGGAGGCCGTTTTTGCTCCTGTGCCCGAAAACTTCAGATTGTAATAGGAGATCGTATTGCTCAGGTTAGCCACCGAAGCATCTGTATAAACCGTTTGTGACGCGCCGGAGTATTCAACTGTGGCCCCCGGATTGTTAAATGTAAGCGTATTGACGATATAGGGGGAAAATGTGGGCAAAGCATTGGCCCCTGTTAGCTGTAATGTAGCTGTCGGTGATCCGCCCGAATTGCCTACCGTGACGCTCGATGCTAAAGTGGAATTATACGTGCTGGAATTAACTAGCGTCGATTGTATAGATGACGTGGTCATGGTGCCGCCGGTAACGTTTAAAGCGGGTAAAAAACCTCTGTGGTGCGTGTTGCCTTGGTATGAGTTGAGGTTAACGCCTCCGGTTACCGTAAACTGGTTCACGGATGAGTTGAAGTCGAAAGTGTTATTATTGCCCGGATTTAAAGTTGAGAAGCCATCGTCATAGCCGATATACAAAGAGCCGTTAACATTTAGATTGCCGGTGCCTGATAAATTAAACACATAGGCGCTCACGTTCCCGTTCCCCGACACGGTAGCTGTATTTTCAATGTTACCGTTAACGGTAAAAGCGGCGTTTACCACCAGCGAAACGGTTAAGTAATTTTCTGTTCCCCAAACGATATTGCCAACCGAGGTGGCGCCACCTGATGAAATGATGGGGAAATTAGAACTGTTTGTCAACGCGATTACGCCGATCCTGGCGGTGTCTGCCGCTCCGGGATAGGTGGCGGCAGGAGTTGTAGTAACCCCGTTGGTCGTGCTTTTCCAGTTAGCGGGTGAGCTCCAATCGGCGCTTACGGCTCCTGTCCAATCATAAATTGTACAATACGCGTTTGAGCTGAGAAATAATAGTAATGCAACGAGCAGCAGGTTGCGTGTGAATGGTTTCATAGAATCGTGATAATGGTCAATTTTTTTCAAATTGCTTTACCCACATACCAACAGCACGCATGCAATTTTGCTACTAAGATTGGGCATCGACCGCACAATAAAAAACGCTATTTTTTAAGGTATTGCGGGTCAGTGAAATAAATTGATTACCTGATGTTTAATTATTTGGTAATCAATTTGTTGCAAATGGTTTTTTTGATAGGTGGCCGGGGTTTTTAGTCGAGATTTAAACCCCAGATAATGATGCGTTTATCGTCGCTTACCGAAAGGAGATCGTCGCCGTTCCAGGCAAGTTTATTAACTGAGAGTTGGTGGGAAGCGTATCCTTTTTCGCGGCTGATGATCTTGTAGAGTTTGAAATCATCGGCGCCCCAAATTTTAATGCTTTTATCCATACTTGCCGTAGCAAAGTAAGGCTTTTCGGGGTGAAAAGCGATGTGATTTACTGCGAACATGTGGGCGGCTATGCTTTTGGTAAGTTCAAATGTAGTCATATCCCATATTTTGATCTGCGCATCGCGGGAGCCGCTTACCAGGTATGCGCCATAGGGCGAAAACTGTACTGTGAAAACCGCCATGGTATGGCCTTGCAGCGATTTGATAAGGCTATAATCCTCCAAGTCGTAGATTTGAATGGAATTATCGCGGCAGCCGAATGCAACCAATTTTTGATCGGGTGAGATGGAGATGCTTCGGATTGTGTCGTTGGAAACTTTGAGCACATAAACCTGTTCGAGCGTATCCAGGTTCCAAACCGAAACGGTACCATCTTCCGAAGCAACCAGCAGCTCTTTTTTACTGGGCGCAGATTTGATATCGAAGATTGCGGAACGATGCAGCCTTAGCGATTTGATAATCTTTTGTTCAACAAAATTGAATACTAACACCTCGCCGCTACGAAGCCCAGCAAACAATAGGGGATAACCTGCCGGACAATGAATCGCATAAACCGAGGCCGCTACCGGGAACATCACCTTGATAAAGGTATTCCGTTCCAGGCTCCATTCCACTAAGCCTTTATCGTTCCCGCCGCTAAACAGGATACCCGGCTTCTGGGAAAGTTCCAGCGTAAATATCGGGCTGCCGTGGCCGGTGAGTTCGGTTATTTTTTCTGCGGTGATCATTAGTCGATGGTCGATGGACCATAGACCATAGTTTAAGTCGTCCCAAAATGAGCTATCGGCTATGGACTATCGACTATGGACTTACTTGTGTCTTTTCTCCAAATTCTTAGCTATCGTCTCCAAACTCAAACCCTTTTCGCGCAGCAAAACAATGAGGTGAAACACCAGGTCGGATGCTTCATCGATCATTTCGGTTTCGGTTTGAGCAAGCGCAGCAATAACGGTTTCGACTGCTTCTTCGCCTACTTTTTGAGCGATCTTGTCTAGTCCCTTGCCGCGAAGCTTATTCACGTATGAGCCTTCCTGTGGATTTTCGTAGCGATCATTCACAATTTGCTCCAGCTCAAGGATAAAATTCTGATTATAATCCGTATTAAAGCAACTGCGCGATCCGGTATGGCAGGTGGGGCCGTCCGGGCTTACTTTAATGAGCAGGGTGTCATTGTCGCAATCCTCGTGCATACTTTTTACATGCAAAAAGTTATTACTTGTCTCGCCCTTGGTCCACAAACGGTTCTTGGAGCGCGAAAAGAAGGTGACGATATTTTCGGCCACGGTTTTATCATAAGCCTCGCGGTTCATATAGCCCAGCATCAACACTTCAAGAGTATGCTCATCCTGTATAATTACCGGAACCAGTCCGTCGCCTTTGTCGAAATCGATATTCATAGTTTATTTATTCTGTCATTGTGATTGGCCCGAAGAATGCCCCGCGCCAACCGCCTAGCGCCTAGCAATTTTAATTATAAATCTGTCTTA
>JAICXZ010000016.1 GCA_025934475.1 Mucilaginibacter sp.
AAATGGGTTCCTTTTTATACAAATTAGATGCGCCCTTTATTATCGGTCCGGCGGGAGGAGGCCAAAAGGCCCCCGAAGCTTTTAAAGAATATTTTAAATGGGGCTGGGCAGCAGAGGTTAAAAGGGAAAAAGTTGCTGATTGGTTGATTAAAAATAATCCAGCCTGCAAAAAAATGCTTCGCAGCGCGCACTCGGTGATAGCCGCCAATAAAGACACGCTCGAACTAGTGAAAAGCATCGGAGCCAAAAATTATTCCATTGCTTTCGATCACGCGGTTCCGGATGAGTTTTTCCCTGAAAAATTTACGCCAAAAGTTCCATCGCCAGGCAAGCTAAATATGTTATGGGTGGGCCGATTTATGCCTCGCAAAGGACTGCTTATGACGCTTGATGTCATGGCCCGGTTAAAAAACTACCCCAACATCACGCTTACGATTCTCGGGGATGGGGAAATGAAGGAAGAAGCGGTAAAGAAGATCAAAGAAAATAATCTCGAGGGTACCGTGAAGCTCAGGGGTATGGTGCCACAGGAGGAGGTGAATGCGTGTTACGCAACACACGACATTTTCTTTTTTAACTCGTTGCGCGACTCTGGGCCCTCGCAGGTAATAGACGCTATGGCTTATGGGCTGCCGGTGGTAACTATCAATATACATGGCCAGGGTTCGATAGTAAGTGACGAGACAGGGATTCGCTGTAAATGCGATACGCCGGAAATAGCAGTCGAAGAACTGGAAAAGGCAATAGTTTATCTTTACAATAATCCTCAAAGAGTAACTGAAATGAGTAAGGCCGCTTATGAGTTTGCAAAAAAACAGACATGGTCGTCCCGAATTCAAACACTGGTAAGAGATCATTATCCGGTTTGATCACATCATGATATAATTCAAATAAAATTAGCCCGGTTTAGTAAATTAGCCGGAAATATAAAACAAGGAAGCATCTAAACCATACGTGAAAGTTTTAATTGTACATAACGATTTTAGGGTATATTGGAAGGGACGATTGTTGTTCCTAAAGAAATACCTGCAGGAACGAGATATTGATTTTTATGCCATCGAGCTTTTTGGAAAAGGATCGCCATACTCGTTTGATACCTATGAGAATAAAGAGCAGTGGTGGACATGTCTTTTTCCAGATAAGAGCTATGACGAAATTTCGATCGCTACCATACGCGAGACTTTCCTTAATAAGATCAATGAGATCAACCCTGATGTAGTAATAGCGGGCTCAATCGTTTTCTTCGCTGGTGCGTTGGGGTTGCGCTGGGCGAAGAACAACCATAAAAAATTTATAATGTTTGATGATGCGAAACCATCACAGATCAAACGAAACTTCTTTGTGCAATGGGTAAAGGACCTTATAACCATGCAGATAGATGGATTGTGGTTGCCTTCAAAAGACTACAACGATGCCTATCGCAAATTTATTGACAAAGATTCCCTGGTATTCTACGGCTACAATTGCATTGATAACGATCTGTTCAAATTCAGGGCAAAAAGGGAAATGGACTTTACCACCATTATTTGTGTGGCAAGGCTTGTTCCAATAAAAAATATTGATTACCTGCTTAGGGCCTGGAAACTGATAGAGAAGAGGCGCCCCAATTACCGGCTCGTTATCATCGGCGACGGACCCGAATTTGTTAATCTGAACGAACTCACGCTCCACATGGGGCTAAAAACCATTGTCTTCCTTGGCGCTGTAAACAATAGTGATATACCGACTTATTTTTATAATTCGGCGGCGTTCGTACTACCGAGTCTTTCGGAAAGCTGGGGCCTGGTTGTTAACGAGGCGATGGCCTCAGGCTTGCCAATTCTGATAAGCAATAAGATCAATGCCAGCAACACGCTTTTAAAAGAGGGGATAAACGGCTTTGGCTTCGAACCGTCGAACGTGAAAAACATTGCCGAAAAGATAATCTCATTTATTGATCTGAACATTGAAGAAAAACGGAAAATGTCTGAGAACTCATCGAAGATCATTAATTCAATGAACTACGAGAATATGGGAGAGGAACTGGTATCCATGCTAACGAGAGCAGAAAACATGCATGGACGAAAACCAGGGCCTTTGGCATCTATGCTGATAAATCTTTGGCACGGCCGTTACAACACATCGGGATGGGACAAATTGTAAACCTAGCCAATTTTACAACGTGTTAGAAATAGAATTGAAATGATATGCTGATAGACTATTTGAAAAAATTGCGCGATTTATACCTGGTAAAGGTGAGGTGGCGTGCGTATAAGATTGGCAAGGGATTTCACGCAGGTGCAAGAGTAAGCTTGTGGGCGCGCGACACGCTAACCATAGGTGAACATTTTTACATAGGCCGCGATTCTTTGATCGAAACAGACTGCATTATCGGCAACCATGTTATGCTCGGCAATAAAGTAGCTCTCATCGGCCGGTATGATCATAATTTTCAGCAACCAGGCACACCTATACGTTTCGCCAGTCAGGTACGCGATAATGATTATAAATGGCGCGGTCTGCACGATGTTATAATCGTTGAAGATGATGTTTGGATAGGGTACGGAACTGTAGTGATGGGCGGCGTCTGGATTGGTACCGGAAGTATTATTGCATCTGGTTCCATAGTTACCAGGGACGTCGAGCCGTATTCGATTTATGCAGGCAGTCCCGCAGTAAAGTTGAAGGACCGTTTTGACTCGGTAGAAGAGTTGGAGAAACACAAACAGCTATATAAGCTTAACTATCAGTAAGTATTAGCCGGTATGCCCATCCCTGCCAATATTATAGCTAATGCCGATGATCTGGGTTTTAGTGAATCGGTAAATAATGCCATTCTGATGTGCTTCGAAGAAGGGTACATTAACAGCACCTCACTGATGACTGACACACCCGATTTCGAGGCTACTGTTGAATTGATACACCAGAACCCGGTAATAAAAAACATCGGCATACACGTTGACCTGGCTCAATTCAGGCCATTAACGGATTTTAAGGAGAATTTTTTGGATGCTGATGGAAATTGGGACGTTTATAAAACCAACAAGGTTTTATTGTCGCTCAGCACACCAGCAAAGACGGCATTTTCCAGGGAAATAAATGCACAGATTGAGCGTGCAATAAGTAAAAAGGTAAATATCGTTCACCTCGATTCACACCTCCACCTGCATACGTTGCCAGCTTTTTATAAATTATTCCTGGCATCGGCAAAAAAATATAAGCTAAAGCTACGTCTCGCTCAAACTTTCAATGAAGGCAGTTACCTGAAGTTCTATTACCGGAAGTATATCAATAATCTTATTAAAAAATCCGGACTGAATTATGCCGATGGCTTTGAAACCGTAAGCAGATTTTTGGAGTATAAGAGCCATCAGCAAAAATCGAAGGTCGAGATTATGCTTCACCCTGATCTGGATTCTTCAGGAGCGCTTACAGATCATTTTGATGATTCGACGATGAGTGATTGGCTAGTCTTTTTGAAAGGTCAATAATTGCTTTAGGAACGAGAATTGCACATAAAGGTATACGTAATAACTAAATAACAAAGCCACAAGTAATGCCCTCCTTTGAAACCATACCACTTTTTGATTACGATATACTTTC
Organism: Mucilaginibacter sp.; assembly: GCA_025934475.1. Lineage (GTDB taxonomy): Bacteria > Bacteroidota > Bacteroidia > Sphingobacteriales > Sphingobacteriaceae > Mucilaginibacter. The sequence goes on from JAICXZ010000016.1 coordinate 3,583, forward strand.
GTCGGATATTGGATTTTTGCAAACCCGTTCAAAATGTGTTGTTAACACTATCAACCAATACTCTTACATAATTGCCGAAAAAGATCCCGAGTTTAAGAAGGCGCTCAAAGAGGCCGACCTCTTACTTCCGGATGGAATAGGAATAGTAGTAGCCGCTAAGTTGCTGGAGGGCAAAAAAATAAAAAAAATAGCCGGAGCTGATCTACACCATTACCTGCTGCAAAAACTTGACTCAGAGGGAGGAAGCTGCTTTTACCTTGGTTCTTCGGAAAAAACGCTAGGTGCAATTAAAAAACGACTTGATGAGGAATTTCCGTCAATAAAATCGGGATTTTACTCCCCGCCCTATAAACCACAATTTACGGAAGAGGATAACGCTGGCATGATCGAAGCTGTAAATTCGTTTAAGCCTGATGTACTATTTGTAGGAATGACGGCGCCCAAGCAGGAGAAATGGAGCGATGACCATAAAAATAAGCTGGATGCTAATGTAATCTGCTCTATCGGTGCCGTATTCGACTTCTATGCCGGAACGATCGAACGCCCCGGAAAGATATGGATCAACCTGGGGCTCGAATGGTTTGTACGTTTGATCAGGGAGCCCAAAAGAATGAGCAAGCGGTATATTTACTATGGAGTGCCGTTTGTTTTGATGCTAATCAGAGAAACTATACGCCGCCCTTTTCGTAAAAAAGCCGACAATAACTGAGCGGAATTCTATACAGTTGTCGGCTAAACCTAATGGCAAATTAATTTCTTAACAATTATTTTTCAGTTTAATATCAAAGGCCGTTTTTTATTGGTTTATACTTAGAAAATGAGGCTCTTACAAGTAAATCCCATAAAATTAATAGACTTAATAGTGATTATTTTACCATGTATTAATTTACTCAGATGGGGAGTTTCTTACACAGACTTTACATTAAAAGAAATTAATAACTGTGGGGAAAAAGTGTCATTTCCGCAAACAATAGCGGGTTTTTACGCATTCTAGATACGTGAAACTACGAGAAATTAGCAAAAAGACATTCTAAAAGTGAAGTCAAAGATTTTGAGCATAGTTATTGTATAATGATAGATGCAAAACCTTGAAAATATGGTACACCGGTACAAACAATTCTATAACGCGATAAACCTGACACTTGATTACTTAGTACTCAACGTTTCGTTGATCGTCGTGTACAATTTATTAGACAGCTCCCTCATCCCGTGGATGAACAATAAGAACTATCTTCCGGTAGTTTTGGTGTTCAACCTGCTCTGGCTGCTTTCATCAAATATCACGAGTCTCTATAATTCAGGATCTGATGATGACCTCAAGGTTTATCGTAGTGCAATTAAAACTTACCTCTTATACTTAAGCTTAATTTGTTTCATCATTTTACTCGTAATCGGAACTAAAACTTACTTCATCACTAAAGAATACTTATTCTATTCAATGTCTTTGTTCGGGATACTCCTGGGCGCCTGGAAAATTGTATTCTTTGCCATCCGGAAAAGCGATCGTGTTTTGATGAGCAACTCCCGTAAGGCAATTATAGTAGGAGCGAGCCGCGCCGGTAACGAATTGTATAATCAGTTTAATAATAAAGTATTGAAGGGTTATGATTTACTTGGTTTCTTTGATGATGAGCCATCACGTGTAACTCAGAAACACCTTTACCTGGGCAACACCAGCCTTTGCATGGATTATGTACTGAAAAACAATGTTGATGAGATTTTCTGTGCACTACCATACTCAGAACATAAAACTATCGAACGTTTAATGTCGGATTCTGACAAGAACCTGATCCGTTTTAAAATCGTTCCTGAATATCACGAATACTTTAAAAATACCTCGTATCTGCAGAATTTGGGCAACATTCCCATTCTTTCAGTGCGGGCAGAACCTTTAGAGAACATTCTGAACAGGGCTTTGAAACGTGCTTTTGATATTGTGTTCTCCCTGATGGTTATCCTGTTCGTGTTCAGCTGGCTGTTCCCGATCCTTGCTATCCTGATCAAATTAGAATCGAAGGGCCCGATCTTCTTCAAGCAAATGCGCTCAGGCCGCGATAATCATGCATTCCTCTGTTACAAGTTCAGAAGCATGCGTGTAAATAAACATCTGGAGCACAGGCAAGCTACTTTGGGTGATCCGCGTATCACTAAAGTTGGTACTTTCCTGCGCAAGACCAGCCTTGACGAATTGCCACAGTTCTTTAACGTATTGTTGGGTAATATGTCGGTTGTAGGTCCGCGTCCTCACATGCTTACACACACCGAACAGTATTCGCAACTAATCGACCAATTTATGGTGCGTCACTTCCTGAAGCCAGGTATTACCGGCTGGGCGCAGATCAACGGTCTGCGTGGCGAAACCAAAACTACTGAAGCAATGCTGGAGCGTGTAGAGGCGGATGTTTGGTATCTTGAGAACTGGACTTTTCTGCTTGACATTAAGATTGTCCTGAATACGGTTTTGAAATCAATCACAGGCGATAAGAACGCCTATTAAATGAAGCATTAGTTACCCTAAGCTTTAACAATAATTTTAAACCCTCATCTTTGAGCTCACTAGTAATAGTTAATGCTCTGCAAGGTGAGGGTTGTCCATTTGTGGCACCCGAGCGAACGACACAATACGCGCGCATACGTATCGCAAAGAAAAAGCCCTTCTGAAGCAGTTCAGAAGGGCTTTCATATTTCGATTAGTTGACTTATTCGAATTGATTCTTGATGGCATAGCCATATTCCTTCAGCAGCTTTTCTTTTCTGAAGTGCTCAACGTCAGCAGCAACCATTTCGGCTACCAGCATTGCCAGATCGTATTTAGGTTTCCAGCCTAATTTAGTTTGAGATTTGGTCGGATCGCCGATTAGTAACTCAACTTCGGTAGGGCGGAAGTATTTAGGATCGACAGCAACAACCAGCTTACCGATCTCTAACTGGTAGTCAGGATTGTTACATGCTACAACGTAGCCTTTTTCATCGGCACCTTCGCCTCTGAATTCAACTTCGATGCCTACTTCAGCAAATGCAAGGCGGACGAATTCTCTAACACGGGTAGTAACACCGGTAGCAATTACGTAATCTTCAGGAGTCTCCTGCTGCAGAATCAGGTACATCGCCTCGATGTAGTCCTTAGCGTGTCCCCAGTCGCGCTGTGCGTCCAGGTTACCAAGGAACAAACATTGTTGAAGACCCATTGATATTTTTGCGACAGCCCTGGTGATTTTACGGGTAACGAAGGTTTCACCGCGCAATGGACTTTCGTGGTTGAATAAAATACCGTTGCACGCATACATACCATAAGCTTCACGGTAGTTTACGGTAATCCAATAAGCATAAAGCTTGGCCACAGCGTATGGCGAACGAGGGTAGAATGGCGTTGTTTCTGATTGAGGCACAGCCTGAACCAAACCATATAGCTCGGAAGTAGAGGCCTGGTATATTTTAGTTTTTTTCTCAAGACCCAAAATACGAATAGCCTCAAGAAGACGTAGCGTACCAATACCATCTGCATTTGCAGTGTATTCGGGAGTATCAAAGCTCACCTTAACATGCGACATCGCGCCAAGATTGTATATCTCATCAGGCTGAACCTGCTGGATAATTCTTATCAGGTTGGTTGAATCAGAAAGATCACCGTAATGGAGCTTGAACTTTACATTTGATTCGTGCGGATCCTGGTATAAATGGTCAATACGGTCAGTGTTGAACAGGGAGCTGCGTCTTTTGATACCATGTACTTCGTAGCCTTTTTTTAACAGGAATTCGGTCAAATAGGCTCCGTCCTGGCCAGTAACTCCAGTAATTAATGCTTTTTTCATTTATTCTATTGTTGTTGCTAAGGTGGATATTCGTTTTTAACTAGGTTTTATACGTATTGCAACCAAATTTGTTTGTTGCAATGCGTAAAATGCCCTTTCAGTCTTCGCACGAAGATAAAATTTTATCCCTTCCGAAAAAAGCGGTGGTTACTGAAATCTGAAAATTGAGGAACGGCATGCTATATGATAACAACCTTACTGGTTTGGTTGATTCCGCTGCCGCTTAACTGAATGAAAAAACAACCATGTTTGGGATTTTGTGAGAAATCGAGCCTGTAGCTGTTATCACTCACCTGAACCTGCTGATTCATGATAATATCGCCGGCAGTATTAAGCAATTTAATATTGAGATCCTTAACAGCATCCGCTGTATTAAAATTAAGCATTATATAATCGGAAGCGGGGTTAGGATAAACGCCAATATTTACAGGCGGCGCCTTTTGTATGGTATTAAATGCCAGATAGTCTTTAGAAGCATTGGGTGCGCTATAGATAACCGGTGGAGCAGTCACAGTGGTATCTGGCCTTTTAAACAACAATACTGAGGCGTATGGAGCTATGGTAACCGAGCCACTATACTTTACACCTTTAACGTCATAATAGGCCCCTGCCAGATTCACAGTCAGGTTTGATGTGGATGGGTTTGTTTTATAGACTATTTGGGTCGCAGGGTTGATAGGACTAGAGGTTGTAGCATAAAACCCAAAGTTATCAACCCATGTTGTCACATCTTCATTTTCAAGGCGCAATATTACAAGTGCGCTGGCAACGGTTGCAGTAGGCGTTATCATGATCGTATTCTCAGAGCGCACACTATCGAGCGTCATGTATTCTATAGGACTCACATTATTATAAGGAGTAGCATTGTTCATTAGGTATATCATTACTCTCCGGTTGGAGTGGGTAGCTTTCAGGCTGAATTTGAGCATGTAAACCGTGCCGGCTGTCACAGCGCCTACCTTAAACTCCATCGATGGGTTATCACTTGTAGAACCAGATACAAACGAAAATGAAGTTTTTAAGGATCCGCCATCCAGGACTCCGGTATTGTCCCAGGCACCCACAAAATTTCCGTTAGCCGACCACGTTGTAATCCCGCTGGTATTAGACGTAAAGGTTTGATTGGCAAAGAAGTTGCGTTTGGACGACATAGTCGTAGTCCAGGCCGGAATTGCCGGAGCGTCCACAGAAGTTATATCCTTTCCATACAAATATTGCCACAATCCCAAATTCAATGCTTTTCCGTTAGCATTGATAAGAAACATATTGTTTATGGAACTATCGTAATAATTGCCACTGAATGTGCTGAAAGTTTGTATCCCATTGTTGATCGTTATCAATCCGAGATTGTACTGGCTGGAATTTTGGGAATATAGGATATTACCGGAAGTGGTATTGTTTTTTGTCGTAAAGTTGGTAGTATTATGCGAAAAATAAAGTTGAGTACCGTTATTATACAAGGTGTTATTTGATATCATGATGTTGCGGCTCTCATGGATGAAGAGACCGCTCAAACAGCCGGCAACGGAGTTGCCGCTAACTGTAATTCCCGAGCTATTTGCATCCAGGTATATACCGGCCGCATAAGACGGTCCGGTGGCCGGAACACCATACAAATATCCAGGTCCGTTGGCGTCAATAATATTATTTACAATTTGTAGCCCATGCCCGGTTGTGTTGGTATCTGCTGTACTCATACCGGTGTAAATACCCCCGCCATCATCCTTAACCATTTCAAAATTATTAAGGTAGTTGTTTTTTACGATGGTGCTGTCGCCTGTTGAAAAGTCGATGGCATCATAACCGATATTCGCAACATAGTTATTTGATATCAGGGCGCTTTTACCGTTCATTAGAATGCCCTCATAGGTGCCGTCGCCTGATGTGCCCATCCCTGCGATCGAACCGACGTTCACAACCGTGTCATGGGTAAAGTGGCTGTAAGCCGCAGCGGTATTAACGATTGCGTCATTGTTGATATTTTTGATGGTTGTGTGATCTATGAGCAGATTTGTGGTTGTAACAGCTTTTATTCCATTTTGGCCACCTCCGTTTAATACGCAATTTTTGATAGTAAAGCCGGTTGCCGTGTTGATAGTGATAATGTGAGTGTTTGCGCCAACAAATGTTAAACCGGTCAAGGTAATATAGCTTTTACTTGCAGAGCTTAACACAAAACTTGAACTGCTAACCAAAACACTTGTATTAGTAGGCGCAGTTGCAAGATACATTTGCAGCGTTTTGGTGGTCGGATTAAAGTACCATTCACCTTGCTCGTCCAACGTGTTGGGGCTATTCTGAATAAAGAACCCATAATTATTGGTCGGCGAATAAGGAGAAGCATCTGTATAGTTAATTACCGTTGCCGTGTTAGAACCTATGGTGCCGCGGTCAAGTATCCAGTGATTTTTTCGGATAACAACTTCGGCTCCTGCCCAGTTGACAGCAGTATTTAAAGCTGCGCTGGTAATTTGAGTATCGGTTACATGGCTATCAACATTTAAGTACCCGCCAGCACCTGCGTCAGCATTGGGCCATCTACCCATCGGTTGTGGAGCTCCGTTTAGCATGACTACGTTCACTGTGGTTCCGGCAGCGGGACAACTGCCCTGGTAAATATTGCCGCTAACAAGTGTCCAGCCGGTTACTGATACAAGGCCGCTTATAATGGGCGATGCGCCAGTACCATAGGCCCCCAGAACGATAGGCAGTGCGGCCGTACCGGATGCGTTAACCGTAATAGTACCAAAAAAAGTATCACCACGACGAAACAGAACAGAATCACCGGGTTTTAAACTTGCAAAAAAGGTATTGAGCTTGGAAAGAGTTTGCCAGGGAGTAGTTTTGCTCTGAGCCTGAACCGTAGTATTGGCATCATTGCCATTTGCGGCGAAGTAGTAATTGGCGGCCCGGCACTGAATAACTAAAAAAAACGCAACAATCGATAGTAAAAACTTCGTCAACATCCCTTAAAAAATCAACAGGTAGAATTAATTAGTATCGGGACTGTTTACGTTGATTTACAGCGTTTTGTTAAGGATTTTGGCGTTTTTTAGCTGTGTAACCATATAACTATCAATAAATTAGCAACATAATCAACTTATCTAATGTGCCGAAAACGCCCTTAAGACCGTTTTTTAAGTAGAAATGAGCATAGATATAGCCCTATAAGTGAAGCTAAAATGATGTAATGCAGCTTAGGAACCTGATAGTTCTTTTCCTGTATTTTAAAAGTTAGGTTGAATAGTGTTATGCTTATGATCGGAAACCACAGAAAGTTCCGGAACATTTGAATTTTTTTCATTCTATATCAGTAGCGCGCAAATATTTGTAATAGTTCGCATACTATGCGTATGCATTTTGACTAGTTTATTAATGCGTTTTCGGTCACCTTTTACGCAAAAAATTACTATTGGTTAGACACAATATATTTAATCTTGATTACCAGTTTTTTATCATGGTCAATGTTCCCGTTTTTAATACCCGGACGATGTGCATCGGATGGGAAAAACAGGAAAAACTCACCGGGAACAGCTTCGTAAAATTTGCCTTCTGCTGTATAGTTGGCGATATCCTTTGCTGCATCATAAGGCACGGTAACTGTTGCCGAAGCTACCGGTGCTGCACCGATCTTTTCGGTTCCGCTAATTACATAATGCAGATCGATATAGTTTTTGTGTGACTCCCACGCCGATTTATCAAAGTCCTTTGTCGGCCCATCGCTAATCATAGCATATACATTATCACCGTCGATCACATATTTGCCGGGTTTAAGTGTGTCTAACTTTGGATTTGTCAAAAAAGCGAATGCCTTGTCCCAGGCAGCTTTGTTGGCATGATATTGCTTCGCAAACTCAACATAGTTGACCGATGGGGTTAGCTTTACAGTCGATCCGTTCGCCCATTCGCGATCTTCTGCCCATTTTTTTGCAGAAGGTGATGTCCATTGCTGGGCAAAAGATGTGCGGGCCGCAAACACCAAAGCCAATAGCATAGCGGTAAAACAAGAGGTTTTCATAGGATTCTGTTTTAATTGGTATAGTGAAACTATTATTTGCAAAATAAAAATTTTTTGCGGGACAAAATATTTAATCTTTTTTGCAAGGTTTGTGCGCATTATGCATTATTAAGATAATAAAGTCGCGAAATGGCGGTCACCGATATTAGATACGACCAATGGAAAATAGTTTCTCACTCAAAGACAAAGTAATTGTGGTAACCGGTGGCACCGGGATACTTGGCTATTCATTTATAAAAGGTATTGCAGATGCTGGAGGTACTGTAGTCATACTGGGCAGAAATGAATCTGTTGCACGCGAAAGAGCGGATGAAATAAACAAGAAAGGCGGTAAGGCATTGGCTGTTGTGGCAGATGTGCTAAAGCTGGAGGAACTTGTTGCCGCAAAGGAACAGATACTTTCGGCTTATGGCCGCATAGATAGCCTGGTGAATGGGGCTGGGGGTAACATGCCCGAGGGCGTGCTGCAACCTGAAGATGACATATTTAAAATGAATCTTGACGGCATGAAGAAAGTGCTCGACCTCAATCTTTGGGGTACCTTGCTGCCCACCCAAGTTTTTGGTGAGGAGATTGCTAAAACAAAAAGGGGCAGTATAGTCAATATTTCATCCATGAACTCCAAGAGGGCGGTAACCAAAGTTTTGGGTTACAACATGGGTAAGGCCGCAATGGATTGTTATAATCAATGGTTTGCAGTCGAACTGGCGAATCGGTACGGGGATAAAATACGCATGAATGCAATTGCGCCCGGTTTCTTCCTGACGGAACAAAATCGAAACTTGTTGACTAAACCCGAGGGCGGCTACACTCCACGCGGTGAGGCGGTAATACGCAACACACCGTTTAAGCGCTTTGGCCATCCCGACGAATTGATTGGTGCTTTGGTTTGGTTACTAAGCGACGCTTCAGTTTTTGTTACCGGCGCTATGATTACGGTGGATGGCGGGTTTTCCATATTCAGCGGAGTGTAGTGTGTTAAGTTAATTGCTCCGCGCTGATTTTGCCTATCTGCAAATTCATGGTCAAAAAATCGTAATAGTTCCAGCCTTCTACGATTTTTCCTTTTTTAATATGGGATATTGATGTGCCGGTAAATTGCACCGGATTGCCACTTTTTTTATCGATTGCCGTTACAGTGCACATCGCTATATTGTAATTGCCGTCATTGAAAGTTTTGTCAACTACCACGTGAATATTAGAAAAGGTATCGCGGAACGATTGATAGAAACTCTTGAACGCTTCGTTGCCAATCATCGGTTGGGCTCCAAGGCCATGGGCAGTGGTCTTAGGATGCATCATCTCGTCAATGGCATCTCCATTGCCCTTATTCCATACCTCGCTGAACCAGCGATGTATCAGTTTGTCGTTTTTCCCTGACATACAACCAGTTAATTAGGTGATTGATTGTATAAATATAATAATATTTAAGATACAATCAACTGGTTAACTGTATCATTATCAGAATCGAACGTACCGGGCTATAAGCTCTCTGTCTAGTCCCTTCTCCCTTGCTTTTTTTGCTTGTTTGCGCAGAATGAATTCGAAGACACTCATCCAACCGGGAAGATTACTTTCGCTGATATCAAATAACAAGGCCAGCGTCAGTTTATCTTTTGGAAAGCCGTTGGATTTGCATTGACCATCATTGGCTAAACCGTAACCTATTTGTAGCGAGCGTTCAAAACCTTCACTAGCAGGTTGCAGCTCAACCCTGAATTTGCACGGCAGGCCGCTCCGGTTTCTGAAAAGATGATTAGTGTTTGGCTCTGCCATTGCCGATTCTCCCGGCTTTAGCGTATGCTTTTTTTTGCCAAGTACGATCTCTACTTCGCCTTCAAGGCAATTAAACCTCTCGCTATATGTCTTATGATAATGAAGGCCCACACCACCTCTATCTGCCAATTCAACTTCGACGAGGGTGCATTGGCCATTAGTATCGGCTGAGGTTTTCAAAAATGTTACCTGATCTTTCTGGATCGGATTGTAAATCACGCGGTCGGCAGATTCTTCCATAACTCATAAGTTTTTGGCATACTTACGGAATATTCCGCTCTGATGGTTTTTGAAATAAAACAAAATGGAATATTCCTTAAAGGAGAAAAGATAACCTGACGTTAGTGGGAAACTGAAAGATTACCAATCATTTATTAAATGAAGATAACCGAAATCAGCTCCAGTCATCTACATTGATCACATCAGACTGGCGAGGCAATACTTTTGTGATCAATAACCTGTTAACTTCTTCGTCCGGATCAGAACAACAATCAGCTAAGACAGTCAGCCGGTAATCTTTGTCCGCAGCTTCGCGAACAGTTGACAGCACAACTCCACTTGTAGAAATGCCGCAAAGTACCATGTGCTGAATACCATATGCCCTAAGCATTACCTCAAGATCGCTGCCGGTAAAGGCAGACACACGGCGTTTAATTACGGTCACTTCGCCTTCTGCCGGAGCCACATCTGGGTGGATCTTTATGAAATCGTTGGAATCGACAGATTCAAAACGTTCTTTAGCCGCAGAAAACCCTTTATTATTCGCACTTATTTCAGGAAAACCGGGCCTGAAACCCACTACAACATAAATGACCGGTATGTTATTCTCCCGAGCTTTACTAAGAGCTTTACGTGTATTGTTGATGATAGAGGCCCCATCCGGTATCATGCTAACCATAACCGATTGCATGTCCATAACCAATAGGGCAGTGTTTTGCGTATTTTTCATTTTAGATGTTTTAATCAGCGGCCAAATTGAGAAATCCGGATTGCTTCCGTAAGCCTTTCATGTAAAAGAGTTGTTGTATAACAGCGTAACAACAAAGAATGCGGAATGCTTATGCCAACGTGAAAGATTTTTTTATTTTTGCGTCCCCAACAGACCCGGAGAGATGTCAGAGTGGTCGAATGTGCCTGATTCGAAATCAGGTGCACTGTAACAGGTGCCGGGGGTTCGAATCCCTCTCTCTCCGCATCTTATATTTCAAACAAAACCAAAAACGCTGTAAATTAATGATTTACGGCGTTTTTCATTTGTGGACTACACCAAAATAAACCAACAAATC
>JAICXZ010000518.1 GCA_025934475.1 Mucilaginibacter sp.
CCGAATTATACCGGCTTCAACAATAAAGAATTTGACGAATTATTCAGGCAGGCATACCAGGTATCCAATGACACGCAGCGTTATGCCCTATATCGCAAGATGGATAATATTGTAATGCAGCAGGCGCCGGTGGTGATCCTGTATTACGATAAGCTGGTTAATCTGTATCAGAACAACATGACCGGCATCAGTAAGAATGCGCTTAATTTGCTGAATTTAAAGCGGATCGTGAAGAAATAGTATAAGAGGCGATAGTTTCAAGAACACCATTTTCGCCTCGTCCAAACCCTTCGGAGGAAGGGGGAATTTGTGGCAGGTGCTACTAAAACTGCTACTGGTACCTGCCACTGCTACTCAAATTTCAATCCACCCCGATAACCATATGCACCGGTATGGCTATGCGGTTCCATCCGTTGATGGTAATAGCTATAAAGATGAGCTGAGCTACACCTTGTTTATCGAAGAATTTCAACGCGTTCTCATAAGTTTCGTCGGAGACGCCGTGTTCAGAAATGCGGGTAACTTCCTCGGCTAGCTTTAGGGCCGCGCGTTCCTCGTCGCTGAAGAATGGTGTTTCCCACCAGGCAGCGAGGGCAAGCAGGCGTTGGGTGCTTTCGCCAAGAGCGAGAGCGTCGCCCGAATGGGAGTCGATGCAATACCCGCAACCATTGATCTGTGAAACGCGAACCTTGATCAGCTCTTTAAGTTTGGGATCTATGGTGAATTCTTCTATTTGTTTGTCGGCCAATGCCATAGCCTTGTAGATGCGTGGCTCGGCCTCTTTAATGCTCATACGTGATTTCATAGATTTTATTTGTTGATGGTTAATAGATAAGCAGATGAGTGTGTAGTTGTGTTTGCCGGTTTTTGGGGCGCCTTGAATCTGGGCATTTTGAACGCATATTTTTTGATATTGATCAGCAGCAGGCTGAACAGGATCATAAACAGGCCGAACAGTTGAAGTATTGTCACGTGCTCGTTCGCAAACATTACGCCTAATAACACTGCAATAACCGGGTTCACATAAGAATGCGTACTCACCTGGGTGGCCGACCTTACCGATAGCAGCCACACATAAGCACTGTAAGCACCGATTGAACCGAAAACGATCAGGTAGCCTAATGCCATCCAGGCTTGAGTTGGCACCTGGCTGAAATGGAAGCTACTGTATTCGTGATTAACAAAACTTGCGGGAATGAATGATAATCCAGCGATAATCATTTGCCATGCAGAGTTGACGCGTGCAGGCGCATCGCTGCTTTTCTTTTTTGAGAAAAGCGATCCGGCACACCAGGCTATGGGGCTGATGAGCATCAACAGCATGCCTGTTAATTGTGAGCCGGCAACGCCTCCTGATATGGTTTTACCCAACGCCTCTCCGAATAAAAGCAATACGCCGCCAAATCCCAACAGAATGCCGCTTAAAGTCAACTTATCGCGAAAGTTGATCTTCCAGTTGGGTTTGTCCAACACCAGAAACCAGATGGGATTGGCCGATACCATGATGCCGACGATAGAACTTGGTAAGGTTTTTTCAACCCAGATAACTGTTCCGGTTCCGATGGTTAGCATCAACAATCCGCTGATACCGGATGAAATAATATTTTTAACCGACCATATTTTATCGCCTTTAATGGCGCACCAGCTTAGTAAAAGGACACCGGCGGTCAAGAAGCGCAGAGCTCCCATCAGCATAGGAGGGAAGCTATGTATGGCCATTTGGATGAAAAAGTAGGTTGATCCCCAAACCACATAAACGATGGCAAAAGCGACAATTACTAAAAGTAATGATGGCTTATTTGATGATAGCGTGTTCATAGATTTATCTGATTGTAGTTGGTTTATTTTTTTCGGCGATGAAGAATACTAATAGCCTGGCAGTCTTCGTCGGATCATTATTCCGTGTCATTGTGTGCAAACCGTTGCTGTTCTCATAAAAACTATCGCCTTGTTTGTATATATGATGTTTTCCCTCGAAAACCGATTCCAACTCACCCTCCAGCACAAAGCCGAAAGTGGGACAAGGGTGACGATGTGCGGGAGATGAGCTTCCTGGAGGAAAATTTACTATCTCCATTTGCACCTCGCGGTTAGTGATGCCGCGCTCGTTGATGAATTGTTTGAGAAGGTGACTTTCAGTTATTTTTTCTGCAGGATGATGATCTTGCGCCGGGCAACGGAAGGTGATGGGCAAAATAAATAAGCCGGCAGTTGCGATTGTCTTCGCAGCAAGCCGTTTATTAATATTGCGCCTGGCCAGCCAGTTGTCTAAGCTGAAATCGTATTCTGGCAAAGTAGCCAGCAGGAAGCTCGCTGCGCTAAGGGTAAATACCGAGTAACCTAATGGCGATTCGATGCCAAACGAGAGAGCCATTGCCAGTGCGAAGCAGAAGCTTAGTACTCCGCTGCCGATGGCGGCAGCCCGCGTATAGAGACCAGTCAGGACAAGCGCGCCAAAAAGGCCCTCGCCGATGGTAGCGATGATGGCAAATAAGGGAATGATTCCTGATGGCAGGAAGGTCATCACCTGGCGGGCATAGTTGATGAAATGCTGCCAGTCGCCCCAGCCAACGTGCGGCTGGCCGTGGGCGCCGAGCATACCCAGGCGATCAGCAACTTCCCATAGATAGGCTGATCCGATAGCTATCCTGAGATAAAGCTGTGGTAGTTTTATGTTTTGAATGAGTTTCATGGTGCTGATTATTTGAATTATGCTAAGCCGTAAATGCTTTTGTAGTGGTTCATGGATTTGGTGAATATTGGGTAGGCGTTGCCTTCCAGGTCCTGGCCCTCGAAGGTGGCGCCATAGAGCGTGTCGAATTTGAGTTTCGAGCATTTCTCGTAAAAGGCAGCGAAATCCTCTCTCAATAACGGAATGCTATTGGGATAGCTAAACATCACAGCGGTGTGACGCAAACTGCGGGATATGTACAGACTATCGCCGCAAAGCATCGCGCGGCCATTTGACAGGCTGGCTATATGAAGCATGCTGCTGCCGGGGAAATGGCCGCCGACATGTACCAATTTAATATCATCCCAAAGGGATTTTTCGTCGCCGCTCCAGAGTTGTACGTTTGGACCTGAATTGAATATCCAGGGTTTGTCGTTTTCGTGGATGTAGATAGGGCAATCAAATTCTTCCGCCCATTCATTCATATTGCTGTAGAAATGTGGGTGAGAGAATGCGATGGCTTTTAACCCGCCGTGTTCGTGTATGAATGCTTTCGTTGCGTCGTTGAGCAACGGGATACAGTCCCATAAAATATTGCCACTTACTGATAACAACAAAAAAGCGCGCTGGCCGATAGCGAAATCCGGCTTCACAGTGAGGTAATGCAGCCGTTTGTTGATCTTGCTGATCTTAACGGCATGGCCCTTTTTCAAGTCCTCTGAAGTGGTCCAGCTTTGGCTTTTCAGGTTGATGAACTGGCGGTCATCGTTGCAGATGGGGCATAATTCGGGCACTTTTTCATTATGCGGAAACTTGGTGCCACAGGTGGTGCATATCGTCGATTGAGTGGTGCTGTTCATATCGTTTCGATTTTGATAATGCTAAATTATAGCTATATTGGACTACTTAAATAGTCCAGAATTTATAAATAAAGTAGTCCAGATATGTCAATTATCGAGAGCTTGGTGAGCATCAACAAGGACTCGCCGGTACCGGTTTACCTGCAGATAGCCAACTGTATTATCGCACAGATACGTCGCG
>JAICXZ010000205.1 GCA_025934475.1 Mucilaginibacter sp.
AAGTTGCTTGAGCATATTTTCGGTTCGCTGGCACCAGTACTGTTCGCAGTAGCGCTGATTGCGTCAGGACAAAGTTCAACCATTACCGGGACTCTTGCCGGGCAAATCATTATGGAGGGGCATATTAACTTACGCATAGAGCCATGGATGCGTCGCTTGCTTACGCGACTGATGGCTATTGTACCGGCTGTGTTTACTATTGTTTTTTGGGGGCAAAACGGCCTTGGCAGCCTGATTATCCTGAGCCAGGTAGTGCTTAGTTTGCAGTTAGGTTTTGCCGTGATTCCGCTTATTCATTTTGTTTCTGATCGTAAACGGATGGGCAAATTCGCTATTGGCCCGTTGACAAAGACGATGGCCTGGTGCTGCGCAATTCTTATTTTGGGATTGAACGGGAAGTTGGTATTCGATCAAATTAAAGAATGGGCACAACAATCACCCAATGCTGCTATCTGGATGTATGTGATTGTAGTACCTGTCACGCTGGCTATTGCTTCTTTGCTAGTCTACGTATTCTTCCGACCATTGCTATTTAAGCACCGCGATCAGCCTGCACGAGTGCCTCACGGCCTGGCTACAATGATCACCGACCTTACGGCAATTGCTTACAAAAATATCGGCATCACCATAGATTTCTCGCACAATGACCGGGACTGCATCCGGCATGCGATTATGCAGGGCGGCAAACATGCTCGCTATACGCTCATACACGTTGTAGAAACCGCTGCGGCGATATATTATGGCACCGAGGTATTGGACCATGAAACACAAAGCGACGCTGACAACCTGGATAAATATGTGCAATCGATGATTGAGAAAAATTATCACGCTAAAGGGCTTATTGGCTTCGGCAGTCCGGCAAAATCGATAGCCCAGATTGTTAAAGACGAAAATATCGACTTCCTGGTGATGGGCTCACACGGGCATAAGGCATTTAAGGACCTGATCTTCGGTACTACGGTTAATACTGTTCGGCACAAGGTCAATGTTCCGGTTTTAGTTGTAAAACCGGCCGCGATGATCGTACAATAGCCCCCGAAAATAATTCGCATATTTGCAGGATAATGAGCCAGCAGGATCTATATATAAAAAATAAACGGGCCTATTTTGAGTATACCATACTCGACAAATACACCGCCGGTATTAAATTACTGGGCACCGAAATTAAATCGATACGGGAGGGCAAAGCTAACCTGGGTGACGCCTTCTGCACCTTTATCGATAATCAGCTCTACGTGCGTAATTTGCATATATCCGAATATTCGCATGGTTCATTCTACAATCACGAAGCTAAGCGTGATCGTGTATTATTACTCAATAAAAAAGAACTCAAAAAACTTCAGACCCGTGGGGAAGAAAAAGGACTTACCATAGTACCTCTTGCTATGTTTATCAGCGACCGGGGATTTGCTAAATTAGAGATCGGCCTCGCTCAGGGTAAGAAAACTTTTGATAAACGGGAATCTATAAAAGAACGGGACACGAAAATTGAGATGGATCGGGCGATGAAACGATAGTTTGCAGTTTTAGGTTGGCAGTTGGAAGTTAATTTCTGCAAACCGCAAACTCAAAACTGCCAACTGGATTCTACCACGCTTTATCCCCAACTAAAGGAACAAACCTGAAGGTATCCAAAATGTGTTTCTCGTAATCGTTATCTCCCGTTTTAAGCACAGTAACCATCTTTTGAGATTCTTCATCGCCTACGGGGATAACCAATATGCCACCCACTTTTAATTGCCTAAGCAGCTCGTCAGGGACGGTTGGAGCACCAGCTGTAACTATGATCTTGTCGTAAGGCGCACGTTCTTTGAGGCCCCTCGAACCATCACCGAGGAAAAATTTGGGCTTATACCCCATATAGGGCAAAACCTGTATCGTACGCTGGTAAAGTTTTTCCTGTCGCTCTATAGTATACACATCTGCGCCCAGCTCCATTAAGATGCAAGCCTGATATCCTGAGCCGGTACCTATCTCCAACACTTTATCTCCTTTATCGATATGTAGCAGCTGGGTTTGGTACGCAACTGTATAAGGCTGAGATATGGTTTGCTCCTCACCTATCGGGAAGGCAATATCTTTATAAGCCTGATTCCAAAAGGTTTCGTCAAAGAAGAAATGGCGTGGTACTTTGCCTATGGCTTTCAGAATGCGTTTATCCTCAATGCCTTTTTTCTCTAATAATTCGACTAATCTTTTCCGGGCGCCCTGCTCTTTATAATTGTCTACAAACTTATATGCCATTCTATGTGCAAAGTTAACACCCCTAAAGCTGGACTGTAGTGCTGTGGAAAATTTATATTCAACTAAAGATCATATCAAATCGGGTCCACGTCCGCTTGCACAATTGAGCCCTTGCTCAATTTCGTCGTTTGAAACTGGGTGATCGTGTCTTTTATAATTGTCTTGGCACGATTGATCGAATCGACATCCCGCTCAAACTTCAGCATGATAGATTTAATGTAGTAGTTGCGGATGCGACTAACAAGGGGCGACTCGGGGCCCACTACCCTGTCGCCAAAGTTTTTGCGAAGTTCGGTGGCCAGATACTCGGCCTGGTTGTATAGAACGTCCGGATTTTTATGTTTGATGTCCAGGTTGATGATGCGATAGAACGGCGGGTATTTAAAGCTCTTACGCTCTTCCATCTCCGTCAGGTATAGATTCTTGTAATCGTTTTCAATTACCTGTTTAATTACCCGGTGATTAGGATCATAGGTTTGAATCACAACTTTACCTTGCTTACCCCGTCGCCCCGCCCGACCGCTTACCTGTGCCAGCATCTGGAAACTGCGTTCATTGGCCCGGTAATCGGGATATTTTAACAGACTGTCAGCGTTAATAATACCGATCACGGTCACATCCGAAAAATCGAGCCCTTTGGCTACCATCTGGGTACCCACCAACACATCTATCTTCTTTTCCTCCAGGCCATTGAGGATATTTTGTAAGGAATTTTTTGAGCGTGTTGTATCCAGGTCCATGCGCGCTATCCTGACCTCGGGCAAAAGTACGCTGAGCTCGTCTTCCACCTTTTCGGTGCCGAATCCTTTATATTCAAGGTGTGTTGAACCACAAGCCGGGCAGATAGAAGGGGTCTCTTCTTTGTATCCACAATAGTGGCAATGCAACATTCCGCTGCTTTTATGGTAAGTGAGACTTACATCGCAATTGACGCACTTTGGCGTATAGGCGCATACGCGGCACATCAAAATCGGCGCATAACCGCGCCGGTTTTGAAACAGGATCACCTGCTCCTTATTAGCAAGCGCCGCCTGAATATCTTCCATCAGTACACTTGTAAAGTGCGACTGCATCGTTTTCTTTTTGAGCTCTTCCACGATGCTTACCACCTCGGTTTTAGGCAGCTCGACCCCACCAAAACGCTCGGCTAACTCGGCCAATCCATATTTATGTGTACGTGCATTGTAATAGGACTCGAATGATGGTGTAGCTGAACCAAGCAATACTTTTGCATTGTAGGTATTACCCAGGTAGATCGCAGCATCCCGGGCATTGTAACGTGGCGCAGGGTCGAATTGCTTATAGGATGTCTCATGTTCCTCGTCAACAATAATCAACCCCAAATCGGAAAAAGGCAGAAACACTGACGAGCGGGCGCCAAGCACAACCTTATATTCGTGATTCAGCACTTTTTGCCATACCTCTACCCGTTCATTATCATTAAAGCGCGAGTGATATACACCAATATTGCTACCAAAGTATTGACGAAGGCGTTCGATAATGTGAGTTGTAAGTGCTATTTCCGGCAGCAAATAAAGTACCTGTTTGCCGGAGTTAATTACGTCTTCGATCAGCCGGATATACAGCTGAGTTTTACCCGATGAGGTAACACCATGCAACAGAACTACATCTTTTTCCTTAAACTGATCCTTTATCTCACCAAGTGCTTGCTGCTGGGAATCACTTAGTTGAAAATCATCACTAAACTCATCTTCATCAAAATACAGGCGGCTCACATTGCGCTCTTCAGCAAAGAAAATCTCTTTTTCGATTAACGATTTAATACTCCCGTCGCCTGCTCCGCTTTCCTCTATCAATTCATTTTTTGAAATATTTTTCTGATGCCTTGCCAGTTTGATATAAACCAGCAAAGCATCTGCTTGTTTAGGGGCGCGCCTTTCAAGTATTGGAAACAGTTCTCGCAAATTTTCCCGATCGTGATAGATCGGGTTAAGGGTGATAAAAGTTTTTTTTCGTGGTTTATATCGTTCGCTTACCTCTTCCGATATGTTGATGATATTTTTTTCGAACATCAATTTCAGAATCGGCATCACGGTCTTTTGGCCCAATAGCTTTGCAATGTCGCCTACAGTCAATTCAGGCTGCATCTCCAACGCTTCGACTATCAGGTACTCCTTATCATGCAATGAGAGCTTATTTATCGTTATATCCTTATTCAGCGTAATCTTAGTTTCACTGGCCAACTTTAGTGCTGATGGAAGGGCTGCATTCATTACTTCGCCCATATAGCAGAGGTAATAATCAGAAAGCCATTGCCAAAATTGCAACTGCTTTTCGGAAACTACCGGGCGATCGTCAAGAATATCAAGGATGTATTTTGCTTCGTACTTGTCGGGAGCCTTACTACCAATGGAGGCAATGATGGCTGTGTACATTTTGCTTTTGCCAAATTGCACCACTACCCTCTTGCCAATAGCAACTGTGTTATTTAGCTGGAATGGCACACGATAGGTGTAATTTTTCGCTATTGCAAGAGGCAATATCACCTCAACAAATAGCGTCTCACGATCGGTGTGTTTTATCTCAGCAAATTCGAGCATATTATTTACTCCTGATAGCAGCAAGCGCTAGCGTTGCCCAGCCAGCAATGAACAATAGTCCGCCAAGCGGCGTAATAGGGCCTATTATCATCAAATTTGATATGCCAAGCAGATTGCTGCAGGCCAGCAGATACAACGAACCCGAAAAGCAAATGATACCAAAAGTAAAAAGGTAGTAACTTATCCTGGTAAGTTTGGCGTCGCCGTTAAAAAACGAGAGAAACAAAAGTGCAAAAACGTGATAAAACTGGTATTGAACAGCGGTGTGCCACACTTCCTTTTGTTTAAGTGTTAACAAGGGCTCCAAACCATGTGCGCCAAAAGCGCCGGCGATGACAGCAAGCAAACCAAATACAGCAGCAGTAATGATTATTTTTCGGGACATAGGATATAAAGCGCTAAGTTACCATTTGAAAGTATTACTTTACGGCAGCCGTGTAAAAATCTACCTTTGCATGATCTGAGCCATGAAACGACTGATTATAGCAACCATCCTACTTGTTGCCGCCACCGTGTTGGTAACGGTCGTTTATTTCAGGCACCTGAATACAACCAGCAAGCACGCCAATCTTGCGATGCGAACGATACCCAATGATGCTTCGTTTATATTTGAATTTGGCAACGAAAACGATTTCTACGACATTTTTTCGGGCAACAAGTTATTTGTAAATCTGCTGGGGGAGGATAAACTGGATGAGTTGACAGCACTACGAAAAGTGTTACTGCAAAATCCGCTGCTGAAGCGATATTTCACTGGCCAGGATATATATCTTTCGCTGCATCCGCAAAAAAATAACGCTATTGATTTTTTACTCACGGCATCTGTATCCGAAGATTTCCACGAGGATATTCTGGAACAGGTTGCCAAGCAGCCAAAAAATGGCATGGTGATAACTGCTGTCAACAACATAGCTGGCAAATCGGGCTACGAGGTCTATCTCAGCGAGCTAAAAAAACGCTTCTATCTCATCAATAAAGATGATCGCACATTATGCGGAAGTTTTTCAAAAGATGTGATCGAAGATTGCGCCAGGTACGACTACCGCAAAGAAAAAGAGTCATTTGTGCTATTGCCTGATAAGCAGCGCTCGAATTCACTGGCCAATCTTTATGTTAATTACCGGGCATTAACGCCCCTGGTTGAGCAATTGTTCCAAAACAAGAATTATGATATTTTCAGGAGCATCAGGCAATTCCCTGCATTTGGGGCGTTGAGTTTAAACTTCCGGAGTGATGCATTGCTGTTTAATGGTATGACACAGGCCGAGGCTGGTGGACCACCAAATTATTTTGATGCCTTCAGCGACCAGCAACCTGTCCAGGTACATCTAAAAGAGTTGTTTCCTGCTACAACAGCTTACTTTACAAGCTTCGCTGTCTCCAACCCTGTAAAATTCGAGTCGCATCTGGCAGATGTCATAACCAGGAGCAGTTTTTACAACGAGAAAACTAAAATACTGACAAAGGTTAAGATAGAGA
>JAICXZ010000241.1 GCA_025934475.1 Mucilaginibacter sp.
CCACATTCGCCAGGCCGGACACCGGAGTAACCTGCTGTCAAACATCAATGTTTACAATCCTGCATTGACTCAGCGATTGAATATGATACAACAAGGGTTTATGGCGAAAGGGAAGTCGGCTATAGATGCTATGCATATGGCCTACCAGGCTATTGAAGGCGCTGTAACCCGTCAGGCGCTGTTACTAACCTACGACGATGCTTATTTAATATCGGGGCTGATCATGCTCTTTTCGATTCCGCTGCTCTATTTGCAGCCTTTCAAAAAAGCAGTGAAGATGCCTGTTGATGCTCACTAAAATGAATAAAGCCATCCCGACTTTTGGTCGGGACGGCTTTCCCCAAAAAAAAATTTAACAATTAAAAGTTAGTCTTACCACCTTCGGGAATGCCGATCTGCAAGAGAAAGGTATTTTTCCGAAAATGTTCTCCTAGAGTCTAAAATTAGAGTTTTTAGATTGATATTCCCAAATTATAACACCGATTGTTGAAATAATTTTCATCTGTTTTTCATCAATCTCGACGGTATGTTTGCGTGGTTAAAAAACTTAATCACTAACAGTCTTAATCACACCACGTTACATTTTTGCCGCCTTTTTTGGGAAAAGAAATTTGGCATCCCAATTTTTATAAACAAATGGGCTTCAATTTTCTTTTTTAGTTTGATATGAAAGTATTCAGCAAAGCATATATCCGGCAACTCTGGAAAGTGATCGTGGCGACTTTCATGGGATTCATTAATGATAATGGCTTAAAACTTAGCGCTTCACTTGCCTATTATACGATATTTTCGCTGGCGCCACTTATTATTATCGCGATTTCCATAACCAGCCTGGTCCTTCATAACTATAATTACAATGATACGTTCTACGCTCAACTATCGAAGTTTATGGGCAAGGACGCTGTGGTACAATTACAACAAATTGTAACCCATTTGCAGCTATCGGGCAAAAGCGGCACAGCGTTGATCATCGGCGCCATAATTCTCTTGCTTGGCGCCAGTAGCATGTTTGTCGAGATACAGGATTCAATCAATATTATATGGCGGGTAAAATCAAAGCCTAAAAAGGGATGGCTCAAGTGGCTCCAAAATCGTTTTTTGTCCTTTTCGCTGATCATTGCTCTTGGTTTTCTTTTGTTGGTTTCGCTCATTGTTGACATAGCTATTAATGCGCTAAGTGAACGGCTTCAGCATTTTTTGCCGGCTGTAACCGTCACTTTGTTCGATCTGATCAACCTGATAATTTCTCTAATGGTAATAGCCGTGTTGTTTGGCGTTATATTCAAATTTCTTCCGGATGTGAAGATCAAATGGCGCGATGTACGAGCCGGGGCCATATTTACTGCCCTGCTTTTTATGCTTGGTCAGTATTTGATCGGGCTCTACTTAAAATATACTGCACAGGGTTCGGCTTATGGGGCTGCTGGATCCCTGATCGTGTTGCTGGTGTGGATCTACTATACCGCCTCTATTCTTTACATTGGCGCCGAGTTTACAGAAGTTTACGCCGAGGCCATGGGCAGTGACATAGAACCTTCGGAATACGCTGTGCACGTTATTCAGACAGAGATTGAGCACGAGGTTGATAAGCTTCCGCCTCAAAACCCTGAATTACAAGGCAACCTTCAGAAGGCAGCTGAAAAGAAAAGTTGATCAGTAATTATCGTGAATATAGGTCATGATGCGCACTATCTCGTCGCGAATCTCACGTTCAGGCATAAAAATCAGGTATATACTCCGTTAATTTTTGGTGGACATAATTGGACTGATCACTCACTCTGCAAGCTCTCTTCCAGAGCCATAGCTCATTCTGAGTTGTAAAATCCGGCGGCCTTTGAAGGTGAAATGACAAAAAAAGGTGTCAGCCCGGGCTTGTAGAAGGGTAGTGCATAAAGGCCCTGGCCGCCATGCTTCGACGGGCTACCCATGACACCCCTACGCAAGTAACGATAAACTTGTAATGGGTAGCGAATTAGTGACTGGTAATAGGTTTTCAATTGGCAGTTAGATAATTGGAATTAAACCTTTTTTCAAAAAGAATAAGGAAATACAACTTTTTTTGCGTTTTTTGAGTAGACAATCTGGACCTTAACGGATGAAAAGATTTCTACTTGTCACAAGTATTTTCGTATCTATTTTTTTTCTGTCGAACCGTGCGTTTGCCCAGGGTAACCAAACTGTTGTAAACGGGAATCAGACTACTGCTGTTAATTTTCCATCCGGTGGCTGCGGTTACAAGTGGGTAAACAATACGCCCGGAATAGGTCTGGCTGCAAGCGGCTCAGGAGATATACCTGCGTTCACTGCTGTAAATACAGGTAGTATGCCTATCACGGCTACCATTTCGGTCACCCCTATTGCTTCATCGTTTGCCTACGTTGCCAATTATGGTTCAAATAATGTTTCGGTTATCAATGCTGTTGATAAAAATGTCATAACGACCATCCCGGTAGGTACCGGTCCTTATGGGGTTTCTGCCAACACAAGCGGTACCTTAGTTTATGTAACCAATACAACGGATAACAACATATCCGTTATTAATACGACAAGCAATACAGTAACTGCAACAATTCCAGTCGGTTTGAAACCAGAGGGCGTGGTGGTCAGCCCGGACAGCAAGCGCGTGTATGTTGCCAATTCCGGTTCAAATGCAGTGTCTGTCATCGACGCAACAACCAACGTCATACTAACCACGATACCTGTTGACGCCGGGCCGCTTGGAATTGCAGAAAGCCCTGATGGCAGCCTCGTTTATGTTACCAATGTTACGGCAGGAACTATGTCGGTAATAAGCACATCAACAAATAGCGTAATCACAACCATATCATTGGGGTGGTTACCAGAAGGCATCGCAGTTAGCCCAGACGGCAGCAAGATTTATGTTGCGATCAGCGGATACAACCAGATTTTGGTCCTCAACGCCGCCGACTATTCAATATTGAAAAGGGTACAAATGGTTGACCATCCATTTGCTATTGCGATCAGCCCGGATGGCAGCAAGGCTTATGTCTCGGGCAGTGGCTATTTTACTACTATTTTTTTGTCAGATTATGAAACAATGACATTCGCTGCGATGGCAAGCGCTGGTGTATCGGTAACCCCCGACGGCTCATCAGTTTTTTCTCTCGATTACGGCGTTATGGGCATTGACGTATTACCTTATTATACTTATTCCAAAATCACAGTTGGCAACAATCCCGTTTCCCTTGGAAATTTTATTGCAAAAGGGCCTGGGTGCAATGGTTCGCCATTTACCTATACTATTACCATAAAACCATCATCGGTTACGCCGGTAATCACAGCAGGTGCAGCAACAGGCACTATTGCAGCCTGCCAGGGCTCGCCTTCAGCAGATCCGGACATTCAGCAGTTTACTGTATCCAGGGCTGGCTTAACAAATAATATTACTGCTACTGCACCCGCAGGTTTTGAAGTATCGCTTTCCGCAGGCAGCGGATATGGGGGCACCGTAATTATTCCTCAATCGGGAGGTACTGCAAACAATATTACAGTCTATGTCAGATCGGCTGCTTCTGCTACTGGTAACATATCAGGCAACGTGACGCTCACTTCGCAAGGCGCAAATGCGCAAAATGTAGCCGTAACCGGCAAAATTAATCCGTTACCGACTGTAAATTCAGTCAGTAATCAAACTGTTGTTGCCGGAAATAATACTACTGCCATTAATTTTACTGGTACAGGCAATATATTTAATTGGACTAATGACACACCTGGTATTGGGCTTGCTGCAAACGGCACCGGGAACATCCCAGCGTTCACAGCGATAAATACCGGAAACGCACCTGTAATCGCGAAGGTAACCGTCACGAACACAAATAAACAGGCTGGTTATGAATATATGACCAATGAGACAACAAATCAGGTATCCGTTATTTCAAATGCAACCAATCAAATTGTTTCGACTATCGACGTAGGCGCAGGACCGTACGGTATAGCATTGAGTCCGGACGGCAGTATGGCATATGTGTCTAATTTTATAGCTTCCTCTGTATCAGTGATCAATACATCCACCAATCAAGTTGCAGCTACTATCCCTGTGGGCTATAATCCGGTTGGCATCGCAATCAGCCCAGATGGTAGTAAAGTTTATGTATGCGCGGGTTTCGGATTATTCGTGATAGATGCCACAACAAATCAAATCATAACAGCATTAACCTTAGCCAATTATGAGCCGAGTGGGATAACCGTCAGTCCCAATGGTAAATGGTTATACGTAGCCGATCCTGTCAATAATTCACTTTTGATCATTAATGCATCAACCTATCAACAAACCAGGGTTTCCATCCCTACCAATATTGGGGATTCAGCTATCAATGTTGCAGTGAGTCCGGATGGCAACCTAATCTATGTTACGGGGGGAGCTACAAATAATGTATATATGATCAGTGCCATCACTCAGACAATTGTCAATACTATAAATCTAAATGCAGCGGCGATAGGCATCGCAATAAGCCCGGATGGGAGCCGAATTTATGTAACAAATGAATTTTCAAACATGGTTTCGGTTGTTAACGCGACAAACGGCGCTTTGATAACAACTATAACAGTGGGAACCTCACCTGAGGGAATATCGGTAAGCCCCGATGGCAGCACCGTGTATGTAGCAAATGTCGGCTCAAATAATATGTCGATCATCAATGCAGCAGACAACCAGGTAACAGCTACTGTGGCGGCAGGTGCAACGCCTCATTCTTTAGGTAATTTTGTCAGATCTTCTATAAGTTGCAGCGGGCCGCCTATGACATTCACCATTACCATCAACCCAACACCACCAAGTATTACAACCACTCCCATAACCGGAACCATCTCAGCATGCCAGGGTTCGCCAGCAGTAAATCCGGACATTCAGCAATTTACAGTATCCGGAAATAGTTTAACAAATGATATTATTGCCACTGCCCCTTCAGGTTTCGAAGTATCACTCAGTGCAAGCGGAGCATATAGTAATAGTGTAACGTTGGCACAATCGGGTGGGAAAGTAAATAATGTGACCGTGTATGTTCGCTCAGCAGCTTCGGCAACGGGTAATATATCAGGCAATATAACATTAACTTCGCAAAGTGCCACTGCTCAAAATGTAGCTGTATCTGGGATAATCAATTCTTTACCGACTGTAAATACCGTCTCTAACCAGACAATTAAAAGCGGCAGCGCTACCAAAGTTGTCAAGTTCACTGGCACTGCAAACACCTACAATTGGGTTAATGACAATCCAGCTGTTGGGGCAACAAGCGGCACAGGGGACATCTCTTCATTTACCCCAATTAATACAGGAAATACACCAATAACTGGTACTTTTACTGTCACCCCACTCAATACAGCCGGTTGCAGCGGAACCCCTATCACTTTTACAATTGAGGTTGACCCAATATTACCCGCTGTAATTACTGCGACCGGAACTTTGTCACCTCTTTCTACAACTTACGGCACAGCTTCAACCTCAACGAACTTTAGCGTATCCGGCACTAACATGAACGCCGGTATATTAATTACGCCCCCCGCAGGCTTCGAGGTAAGCACCGATAATATCAATTTCAGTTCAACCGTAACAGTCGGTACATCGGGAACCATTAATGCAACGACGGTATATGTACGTTTAACGTCCCAAACTCCGGTTGGCAGCTATTCAGGCGATATTGTATTGAGCAGCAGTGGGGCGACGAG
>JAICXZ010000728.1 GCA_025934475.1 Mucilaginibacter sp.
AGCCGGCGATCCTCGGGCGTAAAACTCGACTTGAATCCGCTTCAGATCATCCTGCGCGGAATAGGGGAGCGGACGGTGTTGTCAATCCATTACTTTGCGATGCACAACCAGCAGCGAACGGAACGCTGTATTGAGCCGGTAGGCGTATTTTACCAGGATAATTACTGGCACCTAATAGCCTGGTGCCGCTTGCGCGAAGATTACCGTGATTTCCGGCTCGACCGCATTTCGAACATTTCGCTCACCAGCGAACGCTTCCGCACGCAGCACCCGAGCTTAAACGAATATGTCTCACGATCAGCAAGGGAAAGAAATTTACAGCAAGTAGTCATGCGGGTCGAAAAGCGTATCGTTCCTTATCTCAACGAGCAGAAATACTACAACGGGTTCGTTTCCGAACGTGAAGTTGACGATATGGTGGAAATGACTTTCCTGACCGAATATATCGAAGGCTTTGTACGTTGGATGATGATGTACGGCGATACGGCTATCATCATATCACCCGAAGAACTGAAAACGAAAGTTAGAGACCTATCCAACGTAATCATGCTGCGCAACAGTTGATCCTACCGGGTGTACTTTTGATAAAGCTTGTCCCAGCCTTTCATTCCGCCAATCACCAAAGAGATATTGAGCGACAGTTTAAACATCGAGGCCGGAACATTGGTTGGGCGGATCATGGCCTTGCATTTCATTTTCCTGAGCATATAGCTTAACATAGACATCCGCGGGGCGCCGTTTTCGTCAATATGCCCGTCCTTGATCAGGCCGGTGAAACATTGCATTAATTTTTCCTGGTCAAGCGCGGGGCGGAGTTCTATGTGAGTTTCGAGTACAGTATCCTGATTATTGAAGGCCAGGTGGCGCTTTCCTTTGGTAACGACAATCTTTTCGCCCGGTCCGGCAATGTGCTCCTTGCCTTCGATTAGTACCTTCAGCTGACCTTTCTTTACATAAAATATTTGGTCCTGGTTGCAATGCAGGTGCTCGATAGGTAAATACCCTCCGGGCTGAGCTGTCCATTGCATTGTATATGCGTAAGGGGTAAGGGTAAGACCTTTGAATGTCTCGCCTGTTATCGGATTGATACATTCCTTATAAACGTCAATAGCCATTGTGATCGGTTTAGCAAATACGTAAATCTAGTTTAGGCGGATTTGTAAAGTTAACAAATACTAACCATTTTTTACTAACTAAAACCTCAGTTTAAAAAATCCTAACAAGATTTTTACTGTTGACATAGGGCTGTCACCAGGCGGTTGTTGATTTGTAACATTCAAAGATTGACAATGAAAAAAGAAAGGTATTGGATAACCGTAGTGTCTAAAAACCATATCATGCGCGGGGTGAAGGGCGGTTTTATGCAAGCCAACCATGGCAAACCGGGCTCATTAAAAAAATTACGCACAAACGATTGGGTGATCTTTTATTCGCCCAAAGTAACTTATGAGGGTGATCAAAAACTGCAAGCCTTCACCGCGATAGGGCAGGTAGCCGACGAAGAGCTTTACCAGTTTAAAATGAGCGAGGATTTTATACCCTATCGTCGCAATATGAATTTTTACCCCTGTAAAGATGTTTCCATAGTACCATTAATTGCGTCTCTTGATTTTATAAGTGATAAAAAAATGTGGGGATATAGATTTAGGTTCGGTTTTATCGAGATAGATGAACATGATTTTAACCTGATCAGAGGAAAGATGTTGAAAGACGACAAAACAGTGAAACAATCTGAGGCTGAAACACTTCAACAATAAAGCAATTTGTTAGCAACAATTCATCAATTCAACCATCTAAAAAAATAGAAAT
The DNA here is from genome assembly GCA_025934475.1 of Mucilaginibacter sp. Classification (GTDB taxonomy): domain Bacteria; phylum Bacteroidota; class Bacteroidia; order Sphingobacteriales; family Sphingobacteriaceae; genus Mucilaginibacter. The sequence continues at coordinate 1,810 of JAICXZ010000728.1, forward strand.
CATGGCAAACCTGAGTTTAAAAACAACGATCGAAATTAACGCCCCGGCGTTAAAAGTATGGCAGGCACTAACTGACCCTTCAATTGTAAAACAATACTTTTTCGGTACTAATGTTAAGTCGGATTGGAAGAAGGGTGGCACCATTACCTGGGAAGGGGAGTGGGAGGGAAAGACCTACAAGGACACTGGCACCATCTATGAAATCGAACCTGGTAAAATGATTAAGTATGATTATTGGAGCAGTATGTCGGGCACCGAAAATGTCCCCGAAAACTACGTTGATATCACTTATTTTCTCGATGAAAAGGATGGCAAAACTACACTTACTATCTTGCAGGAAAAGATAAAAAGTGAAGAAGCGAAGCAGCATTCGGAGCAAAACTGGCAAGGTGTGTTTGGGAAAATGAAGGAAATGATCGAAAGCGGTCAAGTTTAAAGTAACTGTTCCGATGAGTGATATAAATTTCTGTTTATAAATTATTTATAAATCATTATAACTTTTCAGTATAACCCTATGAATTATCAATTAGCCGACGAAGACAGCTTTTTTGTAGCCGGAATTGCTGTCCGTACAACCAATCAGAATGCTAAAGCGCGCAAGGACATCGGCGACCTTTGGACAAAATTTATGACGGAGAATATCCAATCGAAAATTACCGGTAAATACAATGAAGATATCTACTGCGTCTATACCGATTATGAAACCGATCACACCGACTGGTACACTGCGGTTATAGGTTGCAAGGTTTTAGAGCCGGAAATTAACAGCGGCTGGTTTTCAGCGCTAATTCCAAAGGGGGCTTACCGTGTTTATGAGCCTGAAGGCAAATTTC
>JAICXZ010000652.1 GCA_025934475.1 Mucilaginibacter sp.
TGCCGGGTAAAGTGAATCCAACCCAGAATGAAGCGGTTACTATGGTTGCTGCACAAGTAATGGGGAATGACGTTGCCATTTCAGTTGGTGGTGCTAACGGTCACTATGAGTTGAATGTGTTCAAGCCAGTAATGGCAGCCAACTTCCTGCAATCGGCAAGGTTGATCGGCGATGCCTGTGTGTCGTTCAACGATCATTGCGCCGTTGGTATCGAGCCAAATTACGAAGGCATCAAAAAGCACCTCGAAAACTCGCTAATGCTGGTTACAGCTTTGAATCCGCATATCGGTTACGAAAATGCAGCCAAGATTGCCAAAACAGCATTGAAGCAAAACACCTCGCTTCGCGAAGCTGCTATTGGCCTGGGCCTGCTCACCAACGAGCAGTTTGACCAGTGGGTGAAGCCCGAGGATATGGTTGGAAGTTTAAAATAGGTCTCATTTTGCCCCTCCCAAAAAGAGGGGCTTTCACTTATCCCTAATGCAAAGACCTTTCTCCTTTCGCCTTTTACCTTTCGCCTCAATTGGCTTTCTGTTTTACGCTTTCAGCTTAAGCTCATGCACTCCTAACGCCGCTTTCCAGGGCAAGGGCGAGGCATCCCTGCAAGGCGAATGGCGGCAGGACTCTGTCCCTGTCGAAAAAAAATTAACGGAATACTCGCTTTACGATCTCAAATTTAGTTGCGACTCCTTCTTTATCAGGACCAACAGCTTCAGCAAGGTGAATAGTGGCGCTGATTCATGCACCCGCTCTGGCCATTGGACCGAATATGTAAAAGGCACCTACGAGCAAAAGCGCGATACACTGCATGTGCGCGGCAATTTTTGCAATGCCGATTATTCGATTAAGGAAGAAGGCGGCTGTTTCCGCGCCGGCATCTACGAAGAGAATTTTATACTGAAAAAGAAAGGCGATTCGGTACTCGAATTTGCGGGCGCCTCAAGCCTCATCCCCATCGAGGCACGCCTGATAAAACATACTACCTGCACTCCAAAACCTCTGTGATATGAAAACATCTGCCTTAAAAAAACTGCTGCTGGGTTTAGTCATTATCTATCTTCCCGTAAAATCCATGGCCTGGGGAGCCGAAGGTCACCGCATTGCGGGCCTTATTGCTAAAAGTTACCTTACACCCAAAGCACGTGCTGCAGTAAAAGCTATTTTGCGCGATACCAGCATTGCCATAGCCAGCAACTGGGCCGATTTTATCAAATCGGATCCTAACTACAATTACCTCAGCTCCTGGCATTATATCGATCTGGATAAAACCTACACTTACCCCGATTTGCAGGTATACCTCAATCATGATACCACGGTAAATGCCTATACCAAACTTAACTTCCTCATCGCCGAACTGAAAAAGAAGAACCTCCCTTCTAATAAAAAACTGCTTTACCTGCGTATGCTGATCCATATTGTTGAGGATGTTCATCAGCCAATGCATGTGGGCCATACATCGGATAAGGGTGGTAACGATATCAAAGTAACCTGGCAGGGAAACCCGTCAAACCTGCATTCAGTTTGGGATTCGGGACTGATCGAATTTCAGCAGTTAAGCTATACAGAATATGCCTCGGCCATCAACTTCACTACCGCAGCACAGCGTACCCAATGGCAGCGCGAGCCCATCAGCAAATGGATATTCGAGTCGAACCAGATTGCTGACAAGCTGTACGACGAGGTAAAATCGGGCGATACACTGAACGGCTATAAATACAATTTCACGCACATCGCGGTCGTAAATCGCCAGTTATTAAAGGCGGGCGTGCGGTTGGCGGGTGTTTTGAACCAGATATTCGGGTAATTTCCGAACGTTGGCTCACCCCGACTGCTCCGCTAGCCAGGGCTTTTTTTCCTTTCATTTTTAAAAACCGTCTTTGTACAGCAGAGAGGGCAATGGTGAATTAATTGCGGGCCTGGCAACGAAACACCTGTCGCATACCGCCCCTCATAATGCCGCAACTGCAGGTTTTCTCGCGTTAACACCGTCTTTAAGTTTGTATTGTACATTGCTAAACAGCTAATTACGAAGCGTTCTTTGAAATTATTTTCAAAAAAATTTGTGCAACTGAAAGGTGGCATGTAAATTTGAAACCAAAAGGTTGCATAAATAATGAGAAGAGACGTGTTTCAGGCGATAGCCGACCCTACGAGGAGAGAGATTTTGGGAATGATAGCGCATAAGTCGCTTAATATAAATGCGGTGACTGAGCAGTTTGATGTGAGCCGGGCGGCCATATACAAGCACATGAAGATACTGAGTGAGTGCGGGCTGCTGGAGATCAGGCAAAAAGGCCGGGAGCGCTATTGCGAAGGGAAGTTTGAGCGGTTGAATGAAGTTTCGGATTGGGTGGCGCAGTACCGGCAGTTTTGGGAAGCGCGGCTGGATTCATTAGAAGATTACCTCGAACAACTAAAAAAAGAAAAATATGGAAAGTCAAGTGAGTAGCACAGCCAATCGCGAGCTGCAGATTGAAAGAACATTGAACGCACCGGTAGACCTGGTTTGGGAAGTATTTATCCAACCGGAGCATATTGTCAACTGGTGGGGGCCAAACGGTTTTACCAACACTATTTATACCATGGATGTAAGACCCGGCGGCGAGTGGGATTTTATGATGCATGGACCCGACGGCAGGGATTATAAGAACAGGGCCATTTACCAGGAGATCGTTCCTTTAAAAAAGATCGTGTTCGATCACTTCGCTCCGAATTTTACGACGACAATAGACTTTGAGTCGAAAGGCGCTCAGACACGCCTCAGGTGGCATATGCTATTCGAAACAGCCGAACTATTCCAGGCGGTCGTGAAACAGCATGGCGCAGACGAGGGCTTGAAGCAGAACATTGAAAAACTGAATATTTACCTGGCTGGGTTAAAGAAGTAGATCATGAAAAGGCTGACCATCTTAATTATAACGGGCTGCCTTCTGGCCGCAACTGCCGGTTATGTAAATGCACAAAAAAAGATACCGACGATGACACCA
>JAICXZ010000848.1 GCA_025934475.1 Mucilaginibacter sp.
ATACCGCGCTGCCTAAGATTCATAATGGCGACTGCCTAAACATACTTCGTTTGTATATCGCATAAAAATGTACTTTTGCCGCAAACAGCATATTTGCACATGAAAGCTTTTATTTTCGACCTGAACGGCACCATGATGGATGATATGGCCTATCATACCCGCGCATGGCAAAACCTGCTGAACAACCAGCTGGGCGGCAGCTTTACCTGGGACGAGATCAAGCCGCAGATGTACGGCAAAAATCCGGAAGTATTGGTGCGGATGCTCGGCCCTAACCGTTTTACCGTGGAGGAGATGGACCGCCTGTCGCTCGAAAAGGAAAAAAGTTACCAGGAAGAATTTCTGCCGCATTTAGCGCTTTTGCCCGGGCTAAACGAATTTTTAGAACAAGCGTATCAACAAAACATTCCGATGGCGATCGGAACGGCAGCTATACCGTTTAATGTCGATTTTGTGCTGGATAACTTAAATATCCGGCACTACTTTAAAGCCATCGTAACCGCCGGCGATGTAAAGCTAAGCAAGCCGCATCCCGAAACTTTTTTAAGAGCGGCAGAATTATTAAGTGTTCCGCCTACGGATTGCCTGGTGTTTGAAGATGTGCCCAAAGGCGCCGAAGCCGCCGCCAATGCAGGTATGAAAGCTGTGATCATCACCACAACGCATGAGCCGGAAGAGTTTAAAGACCTGGAAAACGTGCTTCGCTTTGCTGCAAACTTTAACGACGGCTTTATTAAAGGGTTAATAGATCAGTAATTGCGCTTTTGCGGCCCTTTAAACGCGGTTTTTCAATAATTCCTTAATTAATCCTTTTAAACTTACTGATGCGCAAGCGATCAGCTCGTCTGCCGCGCCGTAGTAGATGTACAGCCTGTCGTCAAATAAAGCTGTGCCGGTGGGGAAAACCACATCGTCCACATCGCCTTTTAATTCATAATCCAACTCGGGTTTAAACAGGGTGTAGGGCAGGCGGGCAATTTCCTTGCGGGGATCGTCCAGATCCAATAGCGCCGCACAGCACGAATACTCATAGCCTTTCGATGCCGTTTTTACACCATGATAAATAACCAGCCAGCCATGTTCCGTTTCAATCGGCGGGCAGCCGCTGCCGATATAGCAAACCTCGTGGGGATATTTAGGTGAAAGGGCGATATGGTCGCCAAAATGCAAAAAGTAATTTTTCCAAAATTCGTCAGTCAGGTCCTTTAAATCGCTAACGGCCGCAATTTGAATATCCGGCTTTATCCGGTGCAAAAAAGTTAATTTGCCGTTTATTCTTCTTGGGAAAAAAACGAAATCTTTGTCGGTAAGGGTAACCGCACCAACATTATAATGCAGGTATTTTTTATTAAGCCCACGCTCATTTTTTGTAAAATGGTCGAAATCCGCATACGTTATTTTAGGTAAAATAACCCCCTGTTTTGAAAACTCCTCCAGGTCTTTTGACGTCGCCAGGGCGCCAAGTCCGCTCGTACCGTCAAAAGCTACATAGCTTAAATAATACAGCCCGTCAATTTTTACGATCCGGGGATC
>JAICXZ010000111.1 GCA_025934475.1 Mucilaginibacter sp.
ATAAATGGGATCAAACCTCAAAGAAAGATCAGTGGTGAGCATGCGGGGCGCGTGTTTTTTATTTGGGTCGAATGCGTCGGGGATCACATCGCCTGCATTTTTTGCCACCCACTGGTTCGCGCCACCGGGGCCTTTGGTCAGTTCCCATTCATAGCTGAACAAATGATCAAAGAAGTCGTTACTCCATTGGGTTGGTGTTTTGGTCCAGATCACTTCAATGCCGCTGGTAATGGCATCTGCACCTTTACCGGTACCAAAATTATTGCGCCAGCCAAAACCCTGCTGATCAAGATCAGCGGCTTCCGGCTCCTTGCCTACATGATCTGATGGAGCAGCGCCGTGGGTTTTGCCAAAGCTATGCCCGCCTGCTATCAGAGCAACGGTTTCTTCGTCGTTCATTGCCATGCGGCCAAAAGTATCGCGAATGTCTTTTGCTGCGGCAATTGGATCAGGGTTACCATCAGGGCCTTCAGGGTTCACGTAAATAAGGCCCATCTGTACTGCTGCGAGTGGTTTTTCCAGGTTGCGTGAGTGTATACCGTCATCTGAGCTGTCGTCGGTAACCAGAGTTCCGGCCTGTTTGTCAGCGCCCTCAGAACCATGTGCATAGCGGATGTCGCCGCCCAACCATGTATCTTCTGCGCCCCAGTAAACGGCCTCATCTGCTTCCCAAACGTCTTCGCGTCCACCACCAAAACCAAACGTTTTAAAGCCCATCGACTCAAGGGCGATGTTGCCGGCGAGAATCATCAAATCTGCCCATGAAATTTTGTTGCCATATTTCTGTTTGATTGGCCACAGCAGCCTGCGCGCTTTATCAAGGCTCACGTTATCCGGCCAGCTGTTTAGCGGTGCAAAACGCTGTTGCCCCTGTCCTGCTCCGCCACGGCCATCGGTGATACGATAAGTACCGGCACTATGCCAGGCCATGCGAATAAATAAACCTCCGTAATGACCAAAATCTGCCGGCCACCAGTCCTGCGAATCGGTCATGAGGTCATGAAGGTCCTTTTTAACCGCCTCAAGATCCAGGCTTTTGAAAGCCTCCGCATAATTGAAATCTTTATCCATCGGATTAGACAAAGAAGAATTCTGGCGCAGAATACTTACCTTAAGCTGATTGGGCCACCAGTCGCGGTTCCTGGTGCCGCCACCGCCGACATTGTTTTTCATGCTGCCGTTATGAAAAGGGCACTTGCTGATGTCATTTGAGTTTGACATCTGCTCGGTAGATTTAGTATTTTCCATCTGTTTGAATTTGGTTTATGTCAAATTTAACACACCTTATCTATCGGAAAAAATCGATTCTTTTTATCCGGTCATAGGCTTTATCTATAATAAAACTACCGTCTAATAGAGAATCGTGATCAAAAACAACATAATCTTTAGGCACCTTATGCTTTGTTGCAGTAGGCGAATATGATTTATGGCTTAAAATCACAATATTTGCGCGGAAATTTTAAAATTCAACACGCGTGAGCTTATTAGTGATCGGCACGGTGGCCTTTGACGCTATCGAAACTCCTTTCGGAAAAACGGATAAAATTGTTGGTGGCGCAGCTACTTATGCCAGTTTAGCGGCATCATATTTTTTTGATAAAGTAAAAATAGTGGCCGTTATAGGCGACGATTTCCCACAAAGCGAGATCGAGGATTTCGGGCATCATCATATTGATACCGAAGGCCTTCAGATCAAGAAGGGCGAAAAGTCCTTTTTTTGGAGCGGTAAATATCATAATGACATGAATAGCCGTGACACGCTGATAACCGAGCTCAACGTATTGGCCGATTTCGACCCTATTATTCCCGATTCATACCAGGATTGCGAATTCCTGATGTTGGGCAACCTGACTCCCCAGGTTCAGCAAACGGTTATAAATCGACTTAAAAACCGTCCTAAGCTAATTGTTATGGATACGATGAACTTCTGGATGGATATCGCGTTGAACGATTTACTCGATACGATTAAGATGATCGACGTACTTACCATCAATGATGCAGAGGCACGTCAGTTATCGGGTGAGTACTCGTTGGTTAAGGCTGCTCAAAAGATTTTAACAATGGGCCCTAAATATCTAATCATCAAAAAAGGTGAGCACGGCGCGCTGCTTTTCGGTGAAGGCAAAATATTTTCTGCTCCTGCCCTACCGCTTGAAGAAGTTTTTGACCCTACCGGCGCGGGAGACACCTTTGCAGGTGGCTTTATCGGTTATATGGCCAAAGTTGGCGAAGTAAGCTTCCAAAATATGAAGAACGCCATCATTTACGGCTCGGCACTGGCATCATTCTGCGTAGAGAAGTTTGGCACAGAAAAACTAAGGCATCTTTCGGCTGAAGAAATCAACGACCGCGTACAGCAATTTGTGAGCCTGGCGCAGTTTGAGATTTTGTAAATGCGGGATATAATACTAATCAATGTCATTTCGACGAACGGCCAGGGAGGAGCGATGGAGTGAGGAGAAATCTTTGCTAACAGGCATTGACGGCCTGCAAATTCGAAAGGATTTCTCTTTGCGCCTACCCGCGCCTTCCGCCCGCGCTCATCGAAATGACATGGATTGTTAAAATTTATCGTCCAACTTCACGCAAGCCTTCCAATCGGATCAAAATTCTGGAAAACCCATTCGTCATGAGGAGCGTCGGCCAATTCGTGGGTGAGGTCCTGCCCGGCCCAGTGCTCGTAGTGCTTTCCGTTTCGCCATAGGCGGCTTCGGCTTACGTCGTAAATTATCCCTTTATAGGCAATCCATACCTCGGGCTTATCCTGGCCATTGCGCAACGCCAGCTGTGATTTAGTATAAACAGGCAGGTCGCTCATATCAACCCTAATTTATGCTGTAAAACAGCCTTGCAATACAGCAAAACTTTATCGCCGTTAGATATTCGTATCCGTTTTTGCAAAATGGTTTCTGCGGATGTGTTCACTATTTTCTTAAACAGACTAAGGTAATATTGGTAGGCGATGTAAACGCCTAAGCGTGCACCATGCGGCAATGCTTTAATCCCCTTAAACCCTTCATCAAAATCGTGCTGAATATCGGCTTCTATCTGTTTTTTGGTTTGATCGGTAAAAACCTCAAAGCTGATACCCGGGAAATATATCCTGCTGCGTTCTTTATGATCGGCTTTTATGTCTCTTAAAAAATTGATTTTTTGCAACGCTGAGCCGAGGCTCTTTGCCGACGGGGCCAATTGATTATAAAGTTCGTCATCGCCTTCGCAAAAAACACGCAGGCACATCAAACCGATCACTTCGGCCGAGCCGTGAATGTATGACTTATATTCCGACTCATTAAACGTTGCCTTATCGATATCCATCCCCATCGACTTTAGAAAACACCTGATGAGCTCGCGATCAATTTGATAATGATTGACTGTTATCTGAAACGACTGTAAGATGGGGTTGAGACTGATCCTCTTGTCAATTGTGTCAAAGGCTTCTTTTTCAAAATCGTCGAGCAGTTTTTGCTTATCCTGGGTGTGAAAAGTATCTACAATCTCGTCGGCAAAGCGAACAAAACCATAAATAGAATAAATAGGATACCGGAAGCGCGGGTGAAAAGCGGCAATGCCTTTACTGAAAGAAGTACTATATTTTTTCGTGATCAGCTTACTGGTTTCGAAGCAGGTCTCGTCATACAGTTCCATCAGTGCACATACAATTTTGCCAAAAATACAAATTCGGCGGGTACGGCAAACCAAATTACTTACTTTGCAGCGAGTAAAATGGCCGATCAGAAAAAGATAGTTGTTATAGGAGCAGGATTTGCGGGCTTATCAGCGGCATCATTACTGGCCAAAGCCGGGCACCATGTAAGCGTACTCGAAAAGCACGATCAGCCAGGAGGCCGGGCCCGTATTTGGGAAAAAGACGGCTTCCGGTTCGATATGGGCCCTAGCTGGTACTGGATGCCGGACGTGTTTGAAAACTATTTCTCGCTGTTCAACAAAAGTCCAACAGATTTTTACGAATTAAAAAGGCTCGATCCCTCCTACCGTGTTTATTTTGGTAAAGATGATCTGATCGATGTTCCTGCTGCTATGGCAGAACTTGAGAAGTTGTTCGAACAACTTGAACCAGGCAGCAGCAAGGCATTAAAAGGTTTTTTGGCGGATGCGGCGGGTAAATACGAAATCGGCATGAATAAAATGGTTTTTAAGCCATCTCATTCCGTATTCGAATATTTTGAAGCTGATACATTAAAATTGCAACTGTTAACAAGCACGCGCACACACATAAGCCGATACTTTAAGCATTCAAAGCTGCGACAGCTTTTGGAGTTTCCGGTACTATTCTTGGCGGTACTGCGCAAAATATTCCGGCGACTTACAGCTTAATGAACTATGCCGACCTGGCGCTTGGCACCTGGTATCCCTTGGGTGGTATCAATGTGATAGTTAAAGCGATGACCGCGATTGCTGAAGAGCAAGGCGTTGAATTCCGCCTAAATACCGATGCAACCAAGATTGTCGTAGAAAACGGCCGCGTTAGCAGAGTTTTAACGAGTAATAGAAATTATGAAGCCGATCTGGTTATTTCCAACGCCGACTACGAATATACCGACAGGTATTTAATAGATAACGGGCTCGAAAATTACAAAGCAAAGTATTGGGATAACCGAACGCTATCGCCATCGGCCCTGATATTTTATATGGGTACAAATAAAAGAATAAGGAGCATTCAACATCACAATTTATTTTTTGACGAAGAGTTGGATCAGCATGCCAAAGAAATATACTCCACACCCCGATGGCCAGAAAAGCCGCTGTTTTATGTATGCTGCCCCTCTAAAACAGATCCGACTGTTGCCCCTGCAAATTGCGAAAATCTGTTCTTTTTAATTCCGATTGCACCCGGGCTGGAGGACAATGAAGCAATTCGTGAAAAGTGTTTTGACCTTGTAGTGTCCCGTTTTGAATTAATAACCGGGGAGGAAATCCGTGATTCAATCATCGTAAAAAGGAGCTATGCAATAAATGACTTTAAGTCTGACTATAACTCATATAGAGGCAATGCCTACGGCCTTGCCAATACGCTGATGCAAAGTGCTTTTATGAAACCCAAAATAAGATCAAAAAAGATTAAGAATCTGTTCTATACCGGACAGATGACCGTTCCCGGACCGGGCGTACCGCCGGCGATAATTTCGGGGCAGATTGTGGCGAGAGAGGTGTTAAAATATCTTCATTCTATTTAAACGACCAAAAAAATAAACCGTCATGGCGAGGCGCACCGTATCTATAATTTGAGCAAAAGCGCCGAAGCTATCTCTGAACTGTACCAATCAATCAGGGTATGATTCTTTGAAATGGGGTGAGATGACTAGCTTGCGCCATTTTGCTTAATGACATTTATCGCGGACGTTGATTTGCATGTGTAGAGATGGCTTCGTTCCTCGCCATGACGTCCTAATTGGACACCACAAAAAAACCCGCCAAAAAGCGGGTTTTTCGTTTAAAAGTATGTTGAGCTTTAATGAATTTTTAGTCTTCGGCATATACTGGCTTCCTGATACCGTTATCATAAGCCTTTAAGTTCTTTTTCAGTAGCTTGCGTGCTACGTGAATTCGGGTTTTTACAGTTCCGATCGGGATTTCGAGATGATCGGCTATCTCGTGGTACTTGTGACCGTCGAAATACATCGTAAACGGTACATAATATTCTTCAGGTAGCCTGTCCAGCGCTTTGCGGATGTCGTCCATCACAAACTTCGATTCGCCAATATTTTTTGTTGAGCTGAATACCAGGTTAGCCGATGAAATCTCATCTGACTTGGTAACAAAGGAGCTCATTTTAACAAAACGGCGGTAGTTGTTAATGAACGTATTCTTCATGATGGTATATAACCATCCCTTCAGATTGGTACCCTCTTTAAACTTATTATAATAAGTTATCGCTTTCAACATTGTGTCCTGAACAAGGTCGTTTGCATCGTCAGCATCACGTGTAAAGTGGAGTGCATATGACCTCAGTGAGGAAGCCTGACGAAGTACCATGGTGTTAAACTCGATTGCTGTCATTCTATTAAGTGTTTGTACAGAACTAAAGACAAACTTGATACCGTTGTGTGTATCAAATACCAGAATTGCCTGTTAGATTACCTCAAGATTAAATGATTAGCTATTGGATACACAATGGAAACACGAGCAAAGCAATTCGCTGTAAAACAGCAATTTGTCAAAGAAAAGTCAGGAATTTTGCGTTAAAAAACAGGATTAGAATTGCAGAAACAGCGGGCGAAAATCCGATAGATATTTATTTAAAATAAAAATTTATTAACTGATAATATTGACCTCTCTTTCGAGCAAAACGCCAAATTTTCTGTACACACTGTCTATGATTTGCGACGAAAGACTGTACACTTCTTCGCCTGTGGCACCACCATGATTGACCAAAACAAGCGCCTGGTTCTTCCATGTTCCTGTGTGGCCCACTACTTTTCCCTTCCATCCGCACTGTTCAATGAGCCATCCGGCGGCTAGCTTCACCGCATCGCCCGCTGGATAATTCACTACTTCCGGAAATTTAGACTGTACGGGAGAGAATTGTTCCTTGCTGATCACCGGATTTTTGAAGAAGCTTCCGGCATTGCCTATCGTAGAAGGATCGGGTAATTTGGACACCCGTATATGAGATACTACACGAGATACATCTTTTATAGTAGGTGAAGTAATGTTGCGATTAACCAACTCCTGCTCTATAGCACCGTATTTGAGATTGACATTTGGAATGAGCGACAAGTGCAGCTTCACCGATACAATAATATATTGATCCTTCAGCTCGCCTTTAAAATTGCTTTCACGATAGCCGAACCTGCAATCTTCGTTGGTAAATGTTTTGAATTCGCCGGTAGCGATTTCAAATGCTCGGCAGCTTTTGAATACATCTTTCAGTTCGACACCATAAGCACCAATATTTTGTATGGGCGATGCCCCCACCGATCCGGGTATCAGGCTCAGGTTTTCTATGCCGGCATATTCACGGTCGACGCAGTAGTTTACAAGGTCATTCCATACTTCGCCGGCTCCCGCCTCTACAAATACTTCTTCGTGATTAATGCGGTGTTCTATCCCGCGGATGTTGATTCGGATCGCTAGCCCATCGAAATCATTTTTGAACAGCATATTGCTGCCGCCGCCCATTATCAGTCGCCTGGTATGGGCCCATTGCGGATCCATAAACAGCTCCACCAGGTCGTCCTCGTGTGATATCTCGACAAAATATTTTGCCGAAACATCGATACCAAATGTGTTAAAGTTTTTGAGGGATACGTTTTCCTGGATTTGAAGCATCTTTATTTCGAATTTCGGATTTGGGATTTCGAATTTATTTATGGGAGGCGAATTTCGGAATTTTAGTTGATAAAGATTTTTTGCGAATGCACTTAAATAGTATCTTCAAAAAATTATTCCTTATCATATGAAAATTACCAGTCTCTTTATCGCAATACTGATGTTGGTTGCACTATCTGGTTGCAACAAGCATCAAAGAAAATCTGTTCGGGAAGTTGCACGGGACACTTCGACGCAAACAGCAAATATAAACGTAATAGAGTATGAAACTCCGCAGACCATAGACAGCTCAAAGTATGTTATGTATCCTCTTTTGAAAGAGAAAAGCACAGAAGAAGACTACGGTAGCAGCAGTTCTGGCCGAAATGCAACCTATTGGAACTTGCTGTTCTATAACCCGGAAACAAAAGACTATCATTTGCTGGATTCAAATAAAATGATCATCCATTCCTATAACGCAGGAAGTTCGTCAGACGGGGGCCATGAGGATACCAGGAAGGGAGTTGCCGACAAGTTTGTCTATTATACGGTTACGGTAACAGACTTTAATCATGACGGCAAGCTCGATGATGATGACCCGGAATATCTTTTTATTTCGGATAAATCGGGCCGAAATTTCAAACAGATATCCCCGCATAATTTTAATGTAATTGAATGGC
>JAICXZ010000036.1 GCA_025934475.1 Mucilaginibacter sp.
AGCGCCCACACATCTGATCCTGTGGTGGGCGGCGATTACTTCGCATGCGGCATGGACTTCGATGTCACGTACAAAGAACAAGGGCGTATGGCTATGAAAGAATTAGCCGTTTATGGCGTTAAAGACGGCAAGATTGTGTCGTCGCAGTTCTTTTATAATATGTAACAGCAGTCATGCAAAAGAAATTTCAAGGGGCTCTTTGCCCCTTTTTTATTAGGTAACAATGCCGATACTTAAACCTGCGCCATACCCGCTAATATCATGATCAATTATATTTGATTATGAATTCGCAGAGCCAGGTAAACCTGAAGCCCCTATTACTCATTTTATTAACGGTTGCAGGTCTTTCCAAAGCCGGTGCGCAACCAGGCAGTACAACCGTTACCGAATGGCAACACAACAAAAACGGCGCGGTTTCGCTCACCTACGACGACGCATCAAGACATCAATTTACCAGGGCGCTCCCGGTAATGGAACGGCTAAAACTCCCGGCAACTTTCTTTGTCATCACCGGACCTATTACGGGCTCTAAATACCAGGGTAAGTTTGTTGGCAGACCCGTTGCAGATATTATAAAAGAATCGGCGACCGTACCAACCAATGATGACAACTTTTTAGAACGATGCTCAGCGACAGGATACCTGGGATATAAGGGCACTATCTCCTACCATACCAGGGCCGGAAGTTTATACGATTCCGGCAAAAAACAATTGGCTTTCAAATGGATGGATTCGTTATACACCAAAGTGCGCCACGGTGATTTCCCTGCCGGATATGAGCCCTGTCCTGAATATCAACAGGCCATTGGCTCTAGTTGGGAAGATTTCAGGAAGGATGCTGCTAAAGGGTATGAAATTGCCAGCCACTCAATAACACACGCAACCATGCCCGGTCTGGACGAGGCCAACATCAAATATGAGCTAGAGAAAAGCAAAGAGGAGATACGTAACCAGATGGGCGAAAAATATACGTTCTCTGCCGAGGTTCCTTATGGGTACGAAAATGAGCGCGTGATGCAGATAGCCTATAAAATCTACCCTGCGCTACGTAACCGCATGCCTGAGCCCTGGCTGAAAGAGCTTGATCGGGCAAGCCATGAGACACCCGGAACTACCAATAAAGATTATGTGCAATGGCAACGGGGAGCATTAAGCAAAACTCCGATATCATTGATGAAGTCGTGGGTCGATACCGCGTCCAATCGCAAAGACACCTGGCTTGTTTTGGTTTTTCACGGCGTAGATAGCCTTGGTTATGAAGCCATTAACAGCAGCTTATTAGACGAATACTTTCAATACATACAAGACAAACAGGATAAACTTTGGGTGGCCACCTTCGGGGATGTAACAAGATACATGCGAGAGCGTGAAGCAGCTAATGTCAAATCGGAGATGAAGAATGGGAAAGTGATCGTTTCTTTAAATCATTCACTGGATAAATCGATGTATTACCTGCCATTGACGTTGAAGACTTATGTCCCATCCTCGTGGAAGCAGGTTAAAATAGTGCAGGGAAAACATTCCCGTAACGCAATCGTTGAACTCGATGATAAAGGCAGCTATGTTACTTATGAGGCCGAACCAGGTGGATCTCCCTCAACGCTCTCCTCAATGTGAACGCTTAAGGCGATTTATTATCTGAGGTTAGCCGAATCGATCACGAAAAGATTTTGCTTTAACGACCTTCCTGCTGCAATG
Organism: Mucilaginibacter sp.; assembly: GCA_025934475.1. Lineage (GTDB taxonomy): Bacteria > Bacteroidota > Bacteroidia > Sphingobacteriales > Sphingobacteriaceae > Mucilaginibacter. Next base: position 1,698 of record JAICXZ010000036.1, read on the forward strand.
TAAAACTGACAGGGATTGTGTAAGGAAAATCTGCGGGGATTCCGTATAAAAACCCTGGCTTCCATGGGGATGACAATTGCAATACCCTAATTACCTCCTCGTCGCAACCACCACCAATACCTCTTATAATTCTCAAATCACGCATAGTTCCGTCCTTATTTATGACAAATGTTGCGAAAACTTTTCCCTGGACATTATACTCTTTTGCCGCAGCCGGATAATGTATTGTACGGGCAAGAAAACGGGCAAACCCTTGTTCGCCGCCGTCAAATTCTGGCTGATTTATATCTTTTTTAAATTCATATTCTCTTCCCGACCGGGATGTACTGATTCCAGAAATAGATATGCCTTTTTTATAAGTGCAAACATACGTTGCTGTATCGTTAACATTTCCTCGCCATTCACCTTCTTTCAACCCATTCAGAAGCGGCCCTCTCCCTTTTTCCAGCTTAAAATCCTCGTCATAAAGGACGCACGCACCGTTTCCCCCTGTAGCAAGTTGAACACCGGTTGAATCTGCTGACTCCGAAATGATCGATTGTTTAGCAGTGCTATCAAAATGACATGTATAATAAGGTTTACCATTGGGATAAAAATAAACTTCATCTCCTTTTACCGAGTTATTTTCATAAGACTTTACGCTCTTCCTACGCCCATTGCGATAATATTCCATAAAAACACCTTCCCGCTTAAGGGAGTAATAAGGCGCACTTGATTTACCTATGAGTCGGCGACTTCCATTAAGATAAAAATCTTGAACGATAAATAGCTTATTGTCAGAACTATCGCATTCGATCACCCTGGCAAAAGAAACACTGTCTTTTTCCACGGCAGGCTGCCCATGTTTATCAAGATAAAAGATATTGGCATTTTTAAACAAGTCCTCAAGTCTTGTTTGGGCAGCTACAAAGGACGCAAAACAGGTAAATAATAGAAGGCAAGAAATTTTTTTGATCATATGTGAAAAGATCTGGTCTGATAGCAAAGATAGTATTTCGGATGCAATTTAAACCGGGTCCATTTCTTACAACATTTTTTATAACGGCAAGTGTATCGCGGAACGCACGCCTAAAAAATGTGATATAACTCACTAATTATCAAATATTCTGTCACGCTCTTAATTCACAGCACAGGGTAGGTTTGTATCGTTATTAGGTTGATAACATGCCGCACCGCATAAAATACTCGTTATTGTTTCTAAGCCTCGCGATTTGCGGGAAAAGCTTTGCCCAGGACAGCGCTCCTTTAAATAAACCTTTACGCTGGGACCTGGCCAAATGTATTGACTATGCTAAAAGCAACAATATCCAGGTTAATACGCTCCGCTTAAATAAACAAACAGCTCAGCAGGAATATTCATTGGCAAGGGCAGGCAAAGAACCTAATCTGGCGGCAACAGCATCACAGGATTTCACGCACCGGCCTAAGCAGCAAAATGCCGCAGCTGGCAGCAGCGGTTCTGCCTTTTCGGCCTCTGGTCAATATGCCTTGACTTCGGCGGTGACACTTTACAACGGCAACTATATCAGCAACAATATACGGCAGAAGAATATCGAACTCGAACAAGCGACCCTCGGGATTGTCCAGCAGGAGAATGATATTACGTTGCAGGTCACCCAGGCCTACCTGCTGGTGCTGCTGGATAAAGAAAATATCATATCAGACACCTCGGTGGTAAATACATCAAACGCCCAGGTTAAGCTCGAGCAACAGCGATTCAATGCAGGTGCAGCGGCACGGAAGGACCTAATCCAGCTGCAGGCCCAAAACGCCGGCGACAAATACACCCTGGCGGTAGCTATCAACACCGAGCGCGCCGACCTGCTTACACTCAAACAACTCCTTATACTACCAACAGCTACCGATTTTGATATTGTAAAGCCCGAAGTCATCACCGAGAAAATGGTGCTGACGCCACTGAGAGAGGTCGAAGATACCGCATTTAAAAACAGGCCCGAAATCAAAAGCGGTCAACTTGCCATAGATGCAACGCAACTTGGAGTTAAGATCGCAAGGTCAGGCTACCTGCCGACGCTGACAGCAGGGGGAGCCATCGGTACACAATATGCAACCGGCATTGGCTATTTTTCACAGCTGAACAACAATCTTTATCAACAGCTTGGGTTGACACTATCGATCCCCATCTTAACACGGCGTATCGTAAAAACCCAGGTCGAAGAAGCGAAAATCAACGCCGATCAGGCAACGCTAAACTTCAGCAACATAAAAATCACGCTTTCGCAGGAGGTGGAACGCGCCTATATCAATATACTGAACGCGCAAAGCCAATATCACGCCGCCGATGTGCAATACAAATTTAACCAGGAAAGTTATCGCATAGCCAACGAACAGCTAAGGATTGGCGCCATAAGCATTGTAGACCTGATGGTTCAAACCACCTCATTCATGCAGGCACAGCAGGCTTTTTTACAAGCTAAATATAACTTATTGTTAACTCAGAAAATATATGATTTCTACCGGGGTGTCCCGGTAACCTTATAGTCAGCATCATGAAACCCATTTATAAAAGGATCACAGCTATTCTAATCGTTGTTGCAACGGCAGTGATCATATGGTTATTCTTTTTCCGAAAAACGGAAGCCGCTGTCACGGTTGTTAGTGCGCTGCCCGAACGCGGCTATGTCGCTCAAAGCGTAACAGCCACCGGCAAAATAGAACCCGAGGATACGGTTACTGTCGGTACCCAGATATCAGGCATCATCAGGTACCTGTACGTCGATTTCAACTCGAAAGTAAAAAAGGGCCAGCTATTAGCCGAACTGGATAAATCTTTACTGCAAGCCACCCTGGATCAATATAGGGGCAACCTGCAAAATGCCCAAAGCCAGCTGGTGTTTCAAAAAAATAACTTCGCGCGGCAAAGCCAGTTATATAAGGTCGACGCCATCAGCAAAGCTGATTATGACAGCGCTGTCAACTCGTATCAGGCAGCAAAATCAAGCGTAGCCAGCGCAGAAGCACAGGTCCGCCTGGCAGCAAAAAATCTTTCCTACGCCGATATATATTCCCCGATAGACGGTGTGATACTAAACCGGAATATCAGTGTGGGTCAAACCGTTGCGGCCAGTTTCAGCACGCCCACCCTTTTCATCATAGCTAAGGACATAACTAAAATGCAGGTACAGGCTAATGTTGACGAAGCAGACATAGGTGACGTAAAATCAGGCAATCGGGCAAGCTTTACGGTAGATGCCTTCATCAACGATCAGTTTAGCGGTACAGTGAGGGAGATCAGACTGCATCCAAGCGTTTCATCCAACGTGGTTACCTACACTACCATTATCAATGCCCCAAATAATGATATGAAGCTAAAACCAGGAATGACTGCGAATATCATCATTTACACCAAAGAGGTTAACAACGCCCTGCTCATCCCGTCAAAGGCCCTCTCGTTTACACCCGATTCAACTTTGCTGAAAGGTTACCAGGTCATCGGAAGAGTTAGCCGCAAGGCCAAACGAACTGCAACAGGTGGCAACTCCGGCATTGGGGGCACCGCACCAGCCCAGGCAGCGCACACAGCAAAAAGCCGGTCAGATACCTCAGGGACAGGCACGCAGCGTGCTTTGGTATGGGTTGTCAGGGCAAAGAGATTGATCCAAAAAAGGATAGAAATAGGGCTAAATGATAATACACATGTTGAAGTTTTGTCAGGCCTCACTGAAAAAGATAGTATAGTTGTGGGCATCAACGGAGGTGGCAGTACAGTCGCAGCGGCCACCTCCGGAGGCAGTCCATTTTTACCGCAACGCCGTGGCAGATGAGCAAGAATATATTAGAAATAAGGGATTTAAAACGCGATTTCGTGATGGGCAGCGAGACGGTTCACGCACTCAACGGCGTTTCGTTTGATGTATCTGCCGGCGATTTTATAACCATTATGGGCAGTAGCGGATCAGGCAAAACAACCTTGCTGAATATCCTGGGATGCCTGGATAAACCCACAGCGGGCAGTTATTTATTAGATGGCGTAGATGTAAAAAAACTTTCGCGGGATGAGCTGGCCAACTTGCGCAATCGTAAGATAGGCTTTGTGTTCCAGGCCTACAACCTGTTGCCGCGTACCACCGCAATAGAAAATGTTGAACTGCCATTGTTGTACAACAAAGCAATTAACAGCGCCGAACGCAGGGAACGGGCAATGCGAGCGCTGGAAGCGGTAAAACTGAGTGACAGGTTTGACCACACCCCCAGCCAGCTTTCGGGCGGGCAACAGCAGCGTGTGGCCATAGCGCGGGCACTGGTGAATGAACCTGTGATGATCCTGGCCGACGAGGCGACGGGAAACCTGGATAGCCGCACCTCATACGAGATAATGGCGCTGGTGCAGGAACTGAACAGCCAGCAGGGCAAAACCATTGTGTTTGTAACGCACGAGCCCGACATCGCTTCTTTCAGCGACCGCACTATACAGCTGCACGACGGGCACGTGCAAAAAGATATTTTAAATGAGCACAAGCGCTCGGCTACGGAGGTGCTGGCCGCTTTGCCGCCAAAGGATAGTGTTTGATAATCTGTTTTATAACCAGGGCAACATGAGTTTACTCAACCTGATCAAAATTGCGCTTAAAGCGCTACAGCGGAATAAGCTAAGGGCGTTCCTGACAATGCTCGGCATTATTATCGGCGTAGGTTCAGTTATTGTTATGATCGCAATCGGTCAGGGTTCAAAACAGAGTATCCATGACCAGTTGTCAAATATGGGTACCAATATGATCACAGTACAGCCTGCGAGTAATCTTGCCGGCGGTGTCAGGATCGCAGGGGCCAGCTTTCAAACCCTCACAATCAAGGATATTGTTGCGCTTAAGGCTAACGCAGAATATATTACCGAAATATCGCCCGGCGTTACTGCCCGGGGCCAGGCCATTAACGGCGCGCTCAACTGGCCCACACAAATGGCCGGCGCCAGTCCCGAATACCTGGATATACGCAAATTATCGCTAAGAGACGGGGTGCCTTTTAGCAACAACGATGTTATAACGTCGGCAAAGGTTTGCCTGATCGGTCACACGGTTGTTGACAACTTATTTCCAAACGGTGAGAACCCCATCGGTAAGGTAATCCGTTTTGGCAATATCCCTTTCCAGATCATCGGCGTGCTAGCTCCCAAAGGGTTTAATGCGTTTGGGCAAGATCAGGACGATATATTGGTGGCGCCTTATACAACCGTTCAGAAAAGGATACTCGCCACCATTTACTATACAGGCATTTATGCCTCGGCAACGAACGAACAGGCAACAGATGCCGCAGTGAACGAAATGACACAAATATTACGTCAATCGCACCGGTTAACGGCTACCGAAGACAATGATTTTACGGTGCGTACCCAGCAGGAATTGATTGCGACGCTGAGCTCGACAAGCAGTCTGCTGACAGTGCTTTTAACCGTAGTAGCCGGTATTTCGCTGGTCATCGGCGGCATAGGTATCATGAATATCATGTATGTTTCTGTTACCGAACGCACAAAGGAGATTGGCCTGCGTATGTCTATAGGTGCTAGGGGGCGCGACATCCTGATGCAGTTTTTAATGGAGGCTGTGATCATAAGCATAACCGGCGGTATTATTGGTGTGCTTTTGGGATTTGTAGCTACGCAGATTGTAACCATGACGCTAAAGTGGCCAACCATTATTTCCGAATCCTCCGTGGTGTTATCGTTCGTCGTCTGCGCCATGACGGGAATTTTCTTCGGATATTATCCGGCGCAAAAAGCCTCTAAGCTTGACCCTATTGAAGCGTTGAGATATGAGTGATAGTTGATTGGGTTGACTAAGTCAGATTAAGTTGATCGAGTTAAATGGTTGATTGAGTTGAATGATTGACTGAGATGGCCCAAATAAAAAAGATCGGCAAAGTTTTAAAAACTCTGCCGATCTATTAAATTATCTAAGCAAATGGATTGCTAAACTTATTTAACTCAATCCAACCTAACCTAACTTGATCAACTCACTTAAAAGCCTCATCCGACAAATTAGTATTGGCCGTTGCACTGCTGATCTTGTAGGTAATTGGGAAACCAACGATGGTGTTCAATTCGGTAAATGGAATTTTAACCCCTGTATTTATATCGCGATAGTCGCTAAAACCTAGATGGGAGCCATTGGGAACATCGGCATACTGGGCAATCTTCAACCCGGTTTTCTGGTCGTAGAAATATTTTACGTTGATACCATCAGGACCTGCTACCGTAACCCCATACGCGAGGTTGCCATCTACAACGCGGTATTGATCATCCAGCTTTACGGTATAGCCCTGTTTATCAAAGTCGAGCTCGGGAAACAACTTGTAACGAGCCTTTACAGCGGCGTGTTCCTGCGCACTCTGTATTTTCTGCTGACGCCCTTGTTGAACAAGTTTGATACTATCACCATTGATGACAATATGCAGGAATGTTGCGTTATTGAATTGCGGGATAACAATATCCTGGCTAAACTTATCAGCCATTTTATATTTATTTATCCTGTTTATTTCGATACCCTGCACCGTGCCAGTCGCGGTGGTAGTCAAATCTTTAACTTCTTTAACCTTGCTTTCGCCGCCAACAGCATCGAAATATGATTTGATCACCGATGCCGCAGTAACGCTTTTATCCATTGCAATGCCGCTCAGTGCATTATTCTCTGGGTTAACATCTGGCAATACGTGATCAGGGTCGAGCATTGCATAAACCAGTTTTGAAGTTGATTTGTATTCAAACGTCCATTCACCGCCACGCTGCCATATTTCAGCAGGTAGTTTTACACGGGAAACTTTGCCGTTTTCTTCTTTTACTTCCACGGTAACCGGCAAAGCCATTTCTTCTTTGTTTTCGATAGTGATCAAAGAACCTTTTGAAGGATCGTTGTCGATATAGTTGATTGATTTCACGGCCTGGTCATCTTTCCAGGTGGTGATAAACCACTCGTTCCAGAACCAGCTTAGGTCCTCACCTGCAGCATTATCCATGGTGTGGAAGAAGTCCCATGGAGTAGGATGTTTGAATGCCCAGCGTTTAATATAAGTGCGGAAAGCATAGTCAAAACGTTCCTCACCCAAAATCTGCTCGCGTAGTATATTCAGTCCCATGGCCGGTTTTTCGTAAGCTGCAACGCCAAGATTGTTTGGTTGAATTACATCAGGAACGTTCATAATGGCATCCATGCCATCAGCAAATGCTCCGGGCGCTTGTTTTTCCACGTCGGTTGGCGAATAATACTCGCCTTTGTTAAATACTTTGGTATCAACGCCATTGATAAACGTGTTAAAACCTTCGTCCATCCAGGCATATTTGCGCTCGTTAGAACCTACGATCATGGGGAACCAGTTGTGCCCAAACTCATGATTGGTTACTTCCCAAAGACCGCCGCTTTTGCTTTGCCTGCTGCAGAATACAATGCCCGGATACTCCATACCGCCTACATCACCGGCTACGTTGGTAGCTACCGGATAAGTGTATTCAAACCATTCTTTCGAATAAAGCTCGATACAGCCTTTTACATATTCGGTACTGCGGCTCCATGCGCCCTGGCCTTTGCTTTCGATAGGATAAACAGATTGTGCCAGTGCCTTTTTACCGCTTGGGAGGTTTATCCTCGCTGCATCCCAAATAAAGGCTTTTGATGCTGCCCACGACACGTCACGTGCATTATTGCAAATGAAATGCCAGGTTAAACTTGGTTTCTGCGGGTGCATGGCCGCATCCTTCAACTCAGCCGAATCTTTAATCATCACCGTCTTGTCGCTGGCTTTGGCAGCGTTGAGACGACCAATAACTTTTGGTGTTAACACCTCGGCGGAATTTATTAACTCTCCGGAACCGACAACAACCATATCCGATGGTGCAGTTATGGTATAATCAAAGTTTCCATACTCAAGATAAAACTCTGAAGAACCAAGATATGGAATTACGTTCCAGCCGGTTACATCGTCATAAACCTCCATGCGGGGATACCACTGAGCCAGCTCATATATCCAGCCATTTTTGGTTTGGGTGCGGCCCATACGGTCAATACCATATATTGGGATCTCAAACGCATATTCTATTTTAAGCTGCAGTTTGTTTCCTCCGCCCTTTAGCGCATCTTTCAGTTTAACCTGCATACGGGTGTCGGTCACCAGGAAATCAGCTTTTTCTGCTTTGCCATCCCGGATAACATAAACAGCTTTAATTTCATCACCGTTAGTAGCAGCACGTGTGTTAAAACGGTCGCTTTCAACAGGGCTTGTTGCCTTACTGCGAGAATCTGCTTTGAACATGTTCTGATCCACCTGCAACCAGAGAAAGTCCAGACCATCCGGACTATTATTGGTGTAAGTAATAAGTGTAGTGCCGTTTACCCGGTGTTTAGCAGTATCCAATGACACGTTTAGTTTATAATCTGCGCGATTTTGCCAATACTTAATACCCGGTGCACCTGCACCAGTGCGGTATTCGTTGCCCTGCTGGCCTTTGTAAAACAGCGGGTTAAATACTTTATGCTGATCGAATTTCGGCTCCGGCTTGGCGTCGCTTTGCGCCATCGCGGCTAAAGTGCCCCCGCATAGCAAAAGCGAGACGGCAATCTTGTTCAGTATCATAATTGAGATGGTTTTTTTGGAAAGATAGAAATTTGGTTGAATATGTTTATCAAGTTAAACTGAGTTGCCCCGATAATTATCGGGAGAGTTATGTTATTTTAGTGCTTATAGACGTTGTGAGGATTACTAATGTTACACAGGGCTCCACCGTTTTTTTGATAACGTTGATCATTTCATTGCCGCCGTCTTCGCTTTGGACTTTCTGCTTTAAGCTTTCCAAGTCTTTCCGACTTATGCGGACTTCCTGATTTTCGGACTCCCCCATAAATGTTAGTAACTAATTTCCTGACCCACAAACTATTGAGCGGTGTTTCCGTATAAGCATCTGTTAGAATGGCAAGTGATGAAGATTGGACAACACCATTTACTGAATAATTCCTGGAAAGATTGCTCTTCCGGGTTGAACCAGGAGAAATGCCAACTGGTATTGGCATTCGGATCATCCCACAGCATTGTAAAACCCGAAAACTTCGCGCATCTGAGATCAACCTACCCCAAGGCTGATATCATATTTGCTTCAACGGCCGGCGAGATTCGCGACGATATGGTATACGATGACAGCATTGTGGCAACTGCAATTGTGTTTGAAAAAACGACGGTTAGGTGCGTCGAGACAAACATTAAAAAACACGGCAGCAGCTTTGAAACCGGGCATTTTTTGATGAGTCAGCTGCAAGGCGGTGATTTGCGGGCTGTTTTCGTAATCTCAGACGGCACCTTCATCAACGGAAGCGAACTAGCGGAGGGGCTCAACAAGGACAATCCGAAAAATATCCCGATTACCGGCGGACTTGCCGGCGATGCAGCGCGTTTCGAGAAAACCTTTACCGGGCTAAATGACATACCTACACAGGGTAATGTGATAGCGGTAGGCTTTTATGGAAACGACATTTTAATCGGTCACGGCTCGCTTGGCGGCTGGGACGAATTTGGCCAGGAACGTACTATTACTAAATCTGATAAAAACGTGCTGTTTGAAATCGATAATAAGAACGCACTTGATCTTTACAAAGAATACCTTGGTGACTACGTGAATGAACTGCCAGGCTCTGCCCTGCTTTTCCCCATCGCCATGAGCTCTGGCGGCGGCGATCAAAAACTTGTACGCACCATCCTGAGCATCAACGAGGAAGAAAAGACCATGACCTTTGCGGGCAATCTTCCGGAAGGCAGCAAAGTAAGACTGATGAAGGCCGATTTTGATAAGCTGATTGATGCCTCATCAAAAGCCGCTACCAATTGCTTTTATGAGGAAACCAGTTATAAACCAGAGCTAGCGATATTGATCAGTTGTGTGGGACGTAAACTGATACTTCAGGAACGTACCGATGAAGAAGTTGAGGCAGCAAAAAAAATATTGGGCGCTGATACGGCAATTACCGGGTTTTACAGCTATGGCGAAATATCGCCGCTGGGGTCAGGAGGCTATTGCGAATTGCATAATCAAACTATGACGATTACCACATTCACAGAGTTATAATTACCAACCAGGGGC
>JAICXZ010000852.1 GCA_025934475.1 Mucilaginibacter sp.
AAGGGTCCCAGCCGGTAGCGGGCAGATCGAGATAGGGTGGTTTGCCGCTCAGCGTCAGCCAATCATAGCTCCAGAACGCGAGTACATTGTCGGTGCTTGCTGGCAATCTAAAATATTTTCGTACGTCGATAATCAGCGACCGCCAGCCGCTGGTACTTCCCAATATCTTATAATTATCACGGTACTGCATCGACGCGTAGATGCCATTATCGGGATAAATGGAGTTCTCGCGGGTATCATACAAGGCTTGGAAGCTAATTCCTGACGATATGGTGTGGCCCTGCGGGTCGTAAGCCGAATAGTCGGACGGCGCGCCGTTGATCGTTCCGGTATGGCTAACATGCGTATGGTAATCGATGATATACCCTCCGCCCAAAAAGAAATTGCCTGTTATATGCTTGAGTATGATCTCGTGAAACCTGAAATAGAGATAATCCATTGGATCTTCATTCTTTATATTAGAATTGGTGCCCAGGCCGAATGTGCTTTGCGGATATTTATAGAAGCGATAATCCCCCACAAAACTGAAGGAGTTATTGTTGGTCCAAATTTCAGACTCGATCGGAAAAGTAAATTGCTTGTTCTGCGTGTAGCCGATGTTAGATGTGATTGTTGACACATGCGCGATCGAGTCAGTTCTAAATGCAACGTTTCCGGTCAAAGAAACCACCAACTCTGTTTCGAGTGTGTAGCCAATAGCGGGAATGTAGGAGAATACGGGCTTGGAGGTAATGGTATCTTTTTTAATAACCCTTGGCCTGTTTTTATGAAAAACGCTATTGAATACGTCGGACAGGTCCCGCGCCTTTACGTTCATAATGGAATCCTTCCTTTTTTTCTGAACAATGTAATCAGTGTCCCGTCGGGGAAGAATACGTTTTAGCCGCCGGTCTTGCGCATGACACAGCGAGCCGACCAAAACGAGCAGTGCTATTAGAATAGGGGTAATATTTAATTTGTGGTACAAAACAGTAGAACTAGCATTTTATCAACACAGCGTGCAGGATTAAGGTTTGGAGAAATAATCCATCAGATGCAACGTATGCCCATCTCCGAACGTCTTCGTATATGAATCAGGGACCTAAATTCAAGGTTTTACAATAGTGTTCAGCCCAGGTCATTGAGAGTCTCAAAATAGCAAGGTATGTTTAAAAATTACTTTAAGGTGGCGTTTCGCAGCCTTTGGAAAAACAAATTTTCCTCTGCCATTAATATTTTCGGCCTTTCCATCGGCTTGAGCAGTTGCTTACTCATAGCCCTCTATATCAGGCACGAGTTGAGTTACGACAAGTTTCAGCAGAAAGGCGACCGTATTGCCCGTGTGATCATGGAGTACAAATTTGATGGCGCAGGCGAGTCAAAAGCCGGAAATTTTACCAGCACCAAGGTTGCGCCCACATTTAAGCGAGTTTTTCCGGAGGTTGAGAACGCGGTGCGGATGCAGAGCATCAGTCGGCCAATATTATATAAGAACAAGTTCTTCAACGAAGAAAAAGTCATG
>JAICXZ010000051.1 GCA_025934475.1 Mucilaginibacter sp.
AATTTCGTAACTCGCTCATTTGCTGAAGAGTCACATCCAGTTCTTCCGGTAAGCCTTCATTCAGAACTTCTTTGAGCCTTTTGGCAACGGTTGGCGATTTGCCATTGGTAGAGATAGCGAGCTTGAGGTCGCCTTTTTGAACGATCGATCCTAAATAGAAATCGCACAGATCGGGTTTGTCGGCCACATTGATGAGTAGTTTGCGCTCATGTGCCGATTCCCTGATATATTGATTTAATTCATTGTCATTTGTTGCCGCTACAACGATATCTGCGGTATTCAGATCATGCTCATCAAATGCCTTCTGCACTATCTTAACCCCATTGAATCCTGCCGCCAGGGTATGCACTTCGGGCTGGAATTCTTTGGCAATAACAGTTATTCTCGCTTGCGGACTGTTGGATACGATGGCTGTCAGTTTTTCCAAACCAATGTTGCCGCCGCCGATCAGCACCGTATGCAGGTCGTTCAGTTTCAAAAAAACGGGAAACAATTGATTGCCTTCCGTTTTCTCGTACTGAATAGCTGCTGCTCCGTTATTCCTGGGCGATGATGTCATAAAATTCCCTGATAGGCTGAAATTTAGGGTGCAACGATACCACTTCGCCGATAACAATCAGCGCGGGCGATTTAATTTCTTTCTCTTCAACAAGCTCTACAATGGTATCAATGATGCCGACGGCAACTTTTTCCTCCTTTGTTGAGCCACTTTGTATTACGGCAACAGGCAAACGATTTTTCCCTTCGCCCTGGTATATTCTTACGATCTCGGCCAGTTTGCGTAAGCCCATTAAAACCACCACGGTTGCTTTTGTTCGCGCAGCATCATACAGATCGTGCGATACTTCGCCGTCCATAGTTGTGCCGGTTACTACCCAAAAGCTTTCGCTTAACCCGCGGTGCGTAACCGGGATTTGTTGTAAGGCAGGTACTCCTATCGAGCTTGAAACACCTGGGATTACCTCGGCCGGGATGCTATAGGAAGCTGCGTGATCCAATTCTTCATAACCACGGCCAAAAACAAAGGGGTCGCCGCCTTTGAGACGAACTACGTGACCGTAGTTCAAAGCATAGTCAACCATCAGTTTATTGATTGCTTCCTGCGAGTGAGAGTGATCGCCTGAGCGTTTGCCCACGTAAACCTTTGTCGCTTTTTTGGGAGCGAACTCCAATAGTTCTTCGTTCACCAAAGCGTCATATAAAACCACGTCGGCGGTTTGCAATGCTTTGATGCCTTTTATTGTAATTAATTCGGCATCACCGGGACCTGCGCCAACCAAAGTGATGCGCGGCTCCCTGATCTTTTTCTTTATGCCGGTTTTAATCATTGTTGTACCAGTTCCTCTCTTTTTACCTTCACGGTGTTCAAAAAGTTCTGTGCCTGAGCAAGATATGCTTTGGCGAACTCTTCTGAAGGTTCATGTTTATTGATTTCGAGCACCATGTCGGTGAAGGTGCCTTCCAGTGGGAATTCGCCTTTGGCAACATATTGGGCATCAAACTCTTTCATGATGCCAGTCTGTGTGCCCTGGTTGATGTTTTTATCAAGCAGCAAAGTTTTGGCAGCACTGATGAACACATTATATGAATGATATATAGCATCAGCCCAGGCACCGTTGTTGAATGCCTCTTCGGCCCAGCCTTTTTTCTCGTCGCACTCATATAGGAGGGTCGCAACAAGGTCAATTACAACACCGGCGCATTCGCCGACACCTATAGCGGTAGCGTAAGTTTCTTCGTGACCCCAATCAACGAACTCGTCGTCGGTCAGGGTGGTCAGATCAGCTAATGGTTTTAATAACTGATAGAAGTAGTCTTTGCCTTGTCTATCGTAGTAGTTATGGAAAGTTTCGTTTTCTGCGGAATTTGCTTTGTAATCATCGAGAACTGCTCTCAACACATGCGTAGCACGTTTTGCAGGAACTTTAATCACTTTATCAGCGGCACGGCCAACGCCATCGCCTACGGTGCCACCGCCAAGCAATACCTGGACAGAAGGCAATACTCTTAAGCCAGCCTTCAATGAACTACCGTGGAAACCGATATGGGCCAAACCATGCTGCCCACAGGAGTTCATACAACCGCTGATCTTGATTTTGATGTCGCGATTGTAAACAAATTCCTCGTATTCATCATAAACCAGGTCTTCCAATACTTTTGACAGGGTCATGCTGTTGGAGATACCCAGGTTACAGGTGTCGGTGCCAGGGCAGGTGGTCACATCGGCTACGCTATCAAAGCCGGGAGCAGCCATGCCGAGCTCGGTTAGAGCGGCATAAATAGCTGGTAAAGACTCTTTACGTGCATATTTCAGGAGCAGTCCCTGGTTTTGGGTAACACGAATCTCGTCGGCTACATAAGGGCGGACAGCCTCAACAAATTTGCGGGCCTCCGGGGTATGAATATCACCCATAGTTACCTTAATGTACACACCGTAAAAACCTTTTTGCTTTTGTTCGAAGGTATTGGTGATGAGCCATTGCTCATAACGCAGCGGGTTGTCGATCTTAACTTCCGGAATCAAAATCGGTTCGGGGATTACCGGCTCGTCAACAGCGTCACGATCAATTTTATAGGTTTTAACTTTATTGGCAATCCTTTCTTCCTTCGCCAGACGAACTACTTCGTCCAGACCTAGGCGCTGGATCACATATTTTAAACGTGCCTTGTTACGGTTGTTTCTTTCTCCGTAACGGTCAAACACGCGGATAACTGATTCGATATAAGGGATTAGCAAGTCTTCGTGCAGAAACTCTTCCACCAAAGCAGCTATAAAAGGCTGGGCGCCGAGGCCTCCGCCCAAATATACTTTGAAACCGCGCTCGCCTTTGTCATTGATCTTCGGGATCAGGCCAACGTCGTTAGCATAGGCGAAAGCGGTATCTTCTGTACTTGAAGAAAATGCAATTTTAAACTTGCGCGCCATATCCTGGCAGATTGGATTCCGCAGGAAAAACTCAAATGCTGCATGCGCATAAGGCGACACGTCAAAAGGTTCGTTCGGATCAATACCGGCAGCAGGAGAGGCGGTTACGTTACGTACGGTATTACCACACGCTTCGCGGATGGTGATATCATCTTCCTCCAATTCCTTCCACAATTGCGGCGTGCGATCCAGGCTCACAAAGTGGATCTGGATATCCTGACGCGTGGTTAAGTGCAGGTTATGGCTTGCGTACTCATCCGAAATATCGGCTATGCGCAACAATTGTTTAAATGTAACCTTACCAAAAGGCAGCTTGATGCGTACCATCTGCACACCCGGCTGGCGCTGGCCGTAAATACCACGTGCCAGGCGCAGGCTCCTGAATTTCTCGTCATGTATCTTGCCTTCGCGAAAAGCCCTGATCTGTTTTTCGAGGTTGATGATATCTTTTTCAACAACAGGGTTTTCGAGTTCGGTACGAAAACTTTGCATATATTCTTTATTTATTGCCGGCCTTAGGAGCCAGTGGTTTTAAAATTTGTTCCAAATATATATATAGTATAGGGAAATAGTAGTGTTTGTTAAAAAATATCTTTGTTTTACAGTTTAATTACAAAGATATGTTTTGTGATCACAGCCAAATTTTGCGCCAAACAGGTCAAAGTAGCCGTTTTACGCAGGAATGCCCCTTACAGATACAAAATACGCTAAATTCTTTTATAAAAGGCAATTTAGCAGGGGCAAAAACACAACAATAGCATTAACCAAATGTGGAAAAATCGCCACTTTTTGGAGACAAAGCTGTGATTGCTTTTTAATTAAGACTTAGAGGCTGATTAGATTCTTGATCAGGGCGTTCTCCCTTGAAATCACGTCGGCAATACTGGTTTCTGACAAGATTTTTACCGTCGCGTCGCGCACATGGATAAACACATCGCGGATACCGCAGGTGGTTTCATCCTTACACTCCTCGCATTTATGGTAGAAATTTAAGCTCGCGCAGGGTACCATGGCAATAGGACCGTCGGTAATGCGCATGATGCTTACCAAATAAATATCTTTCGGATCTTTATTTAAGCTGTAGCCGCCGCCGGCGCCTTTTTTACTATAAAGGAAACCCGCATTGCGCAGATCGAGCAGAATTTGCTCCAGGAATTTCTTGGGGATACGTTCTTCCTCGGCAATCTTAGAGATCTGCATAGGAGGTTGGTCGGCATTTTTGCCCAGGATTACCAGGGCCTTAATGGCGTATTTTGTTTTTTTCGAAAGCATTTAAAAAATAAAAACTTACAAAGATAAGGAATTTACATTTAGTCTATATAATCGGTATGATAGGCAATCTTATGTAAATATAAAATTTATTTTTTATCCGAATGCCCAAGACTTTTTTCGGGACTCACTTTATCGCGAACGAATTGCTTCAGTTCTTTAATTTCAGGAAAGCCGCCATGATCTTTTCGGTCGAATATAATTTCATTATCAACCTTGATGCTGTAATGGCCACCGGTTTCGCTGGGTTTGAGTGTAACGCCAGACAGTTCTTCGGCAAAAGTGGTCAGAAATTCCTGGGCCATGTAGGCTGCGCGCAATAGCCAGCCGCATTTGGGGCAATATTCGATAGTGATGAGTGGTTTCATTGGGCCAATTTAAGAGATTTTGTACTTTTTTCTCTGTGCACTCTGAGCCTTCTTTGTGAACTTCGTGGTTAAATTAACCACAGAGGTCACGAAGCGATATCAGAGAATCACAGAGATTTGAAAGCTCTTAAAATAAAAAACACCACGAATGTGAAGCTGAAACACATAGGTGATGTTAGGTAGATGAATTAATATTTTAACCTAATTGGAGATTTCTCTCTTAGAAATTGAAACCTAAAGTGATCTTAGGGTTGAAAGGTGCTTTTTTCCTTTTCTTAAATATTCCGCCATTGTTTGCTAAAGCAGGTACAGCCTTAAGTATTGGTGTAATTAAAGTTTCAATAAATTTCATGTTCATTGTTTTGATACACCCACTAATACGGCTTTTAATTGTTGAAAGTTCTCAAAAAAATGCGTTTCCAATGAAATGGGGCGGTTTTTAGGCCAAAATCTACTTCAAGCATCAACGCGGATAACACTAATAATTAGGGAGTTATATAGGGTTAACTAAAGAGAAAAAAAATTATTTTCTTTTTTCGACCAGGTCCCACAAATTGCCGTACAAATCCTCGAATACAGCTACCGTTCCGTAGGGCTCTTCAACAGGCTCTCTTGTAAAATTTATTCCCTTGCTTTGCATGTTGTAATAATCATGCCAAAAGTCGGTGGTGTATAAAAAAAGGAATACGCGGCCGCCAGTTTGATTGCCAACACGGCTTAATTGTTCGGCACCCACGGCCTTGCCCAGCAGAAGACAACATTCATCTGAACCCGTTGGGGAAATAAGTACCCATCTTTTGGATTCACTTAAGGTAATATCCTCAACAACTTTAAAGTCAAGCTTTTCTGCGTAGAATTTAATGGCTTCATCGTAGTCTTTTACGACAAGCGTGATATGGGCAATGCGGCGATTCATTTGTCTGAATCAGAATTTACAGAATTTTAAAATTCTCAGAATAAAAGTTTAGATTTTAAACCTCTCTTCTACGTGGAGTTGCGAGAGTTTAATTGAGTCTCCGACTGCAATCTCGCCCAAACCCTCATGGATCAGGTTTTGACCGAACAATATCTTGTTGTTTTTGAAGCGATAACGTGCAAGCGTCTTCAGCGGTTCTTTACCTTGTTCAATGGTCTCCTGGTTGATGGTGGTCATGACGCAGCGGGCGCAGAGTTTTACGCCGTAGAAACGGATATCGCCAATGGTAAAGGTATGCATCAGGTCCTCGGAGAAAGCCTCGCCGCCGTTAAAAACGATGCTGGGGCGAAAGCGGTTCATGGGTAAGGGTTCCGCCAACCTGTTATTCAAGTCATCAAGAGAAGCTTGCCCGATGAGGAGGAATGGGTAGCCATCGGCATAAGAGGTGACGTGCCCATCGGGAGTATATTTTGGATCGGTGATCCGTTGAGTTTCGTCGGGCATATAAACCAGGCGGCATTTAAAACCAAGAATATTACTGAACCATTCATCCGTTTCATGACTAACAAACTGCGCCGTACAGGTATCATCCCAAATGGTTACTTCAGCAAACTCATCAGTTTGCGGCTCAAAGGGAATCATTATGGAAGAGGCATCCGGCCGGTAGGTTACTTTTAAGCCTTTTTCCAATATATCGATGTGCATGAGCGCCATTTCGGCTATTTCGCGCTGAGAGATGAATCGATTGTTCTCATCCACCAGCATCCAACGGCGGTCGTGTTCAAAGCCACGGTCGGTAACAATGGCTTTACTTACCGTGATACCGGCCATGGATTTAATAGGATACACAAATAATTGGCTCACCTGCAGCATGCCGTAAAGATACCAACATGGCACGTAGCCGCAAAATCAACTATTCAACACCGGGTTTTCACTTTTGCGGTGGTAAGTGAAGTAAGACGCAGCCAGCAGGCCGATAGATACCAGCACCGTTATCCGATGAGAGATAGGGTCCCCTGAAACTGTGTGTGCAATAAATGCGGAAATAAAGGTGATGATGAATCCGGCGTAAACCCATTCCTTTACCCGCGGTCCTGCAGGCGCAATCAATAATATAGCGCCAATTATTTTGGCTATGGCCAGTTCGACACGGAAATAGTCGGGATAGCCTAAGTGATGGAATGCCTGCTCCATGGTGGGTTGGGTAAGATATGCATAAGCTGACAACAGCATCATCAATGTAGTTAGAGAAGTTGTGACCCAATAGGTAATTTTCGTCGCTTTCATTTTTTTCTTTTTTCTGCAAAATTATCTAGCTTTACTATCTAAAAGATACTACTATCCTAAAGGATACCGGTATCATTGAGGATACCACATGAACGACGAGCAAAGATTACATTTCAAACATGACCCGGAAGCCTGCAAAGCGAGCGTTAATGCGGTACGTGATACACTGTATGTTTTGAGCGGTAAATGGAAGTTGCCGCTCATCGTTTCGTTAACAAACGGGCCGATGCGTTTCAAGGACATTCAGAGAGCGCTGGGAGAGATCACGCCGAAAATACTATCCAAAGAACTGCGGGAACTGGAACTGAACGAATTTGTAAAGCGCACTGTGTTTCCCACTACTCCGGTTACTATTACCTACGAATTGACGCCATATAGTCAATCGCTTGATAAAGTGATAGTTGAATTGAGAAATTGGGGATTGGAGCATCGCAAACATATCAGGGAAAGCATGCGCAAACGGAGCGAAGAAGAATAACAAGTTCGTTACATTGGCCCAACTTTTCTGCCGGTTTAACAGTTTTATGCATACATTTAGCAACCAATTCTAACTACATCTAAGTTATGCATCGCAGAAAATTTATCAGGGACGCCTCGCTGGCTACCGCTGGATTAACCATTCTTAATTTTCCCGTTTTTGGCAAAAATGCACCAAGCAACAAGGTTGTTTTGGGTGTGATGGGCCTCAATGGCAGGGGCAGTTACCTGGCCAATTGTTACTCGCAATTGCCTAATGTTGAAGTCGCCTATATCTGCGATGTGGAGGAAGGCGCCATCAAAAAAGGCTTTGAAGCATTGAAAGACGCACCAAAGAAACCGACACTGGTTCATGATATCCGAAAACTGGTTGAAAAGAAAGATTTTGACGCACTGGTTGTGGCCGCGCCCGATCACTGGCACACACCTGCTGCTATTTTAGGGGCATCGCATGGTAAACACGTATATGTTGAGAAACCCTGCGGGCAAAACCCGCACGAGGGTGAATTAATAGCGGAGGCCCTGCATAAATATGGCAAACATATCCAGATGGGTAACCAGCGTCGTTCGATGCCGTCGTTAATCGAGGCTGTAAAAGAAGTTCGTGACGGTGCTATTGGGGACGTATATTTCGCTAAGGCATGGTACACCAATGAGCGCAAGTCGATTGGCGTAGGAAAACACATTCCCGTTCCATCAACGCTTGATTTCGACTTATGGCAGGGGCCCGCACCGCGCAAAGCCTACCAGGATAATTTAGTGCACTACAATTGGCACTGGTTCTGGCACTGGGGCACCGGCGAGGCATGTAATAATGGTACGCACGAGATTGATTGCTGTCGCTGGTTTTTGGGAACCGACTACCCAACAAAAGTGACTTCGTCAGGCGGCCGCTATGCCTATCATGATGATTGGCAAACGCCGGATACCCAGGTAGCTTCATTTGAGTTTGGCAATAAAGGTACCATTACCTGGGAGGGCCGCAGCTGCAACAATTTCCCGGTGGAGGGTAGCAGTCGCGGGTTTATTATATATGGTAAGAATGGCAGCCTGATAAATCTCGGTGGCGGCGATTATAAAATACTTGACGTTAAGAACAAAGTAGTAAAGGAAGTGAAATCGGAGGTAGCGCCTGATCCTAATAATACCCAAAGCGCTAATGGTAACCTCGATTTTTATCATTTCAAGAATTTTGTGGGAGCTGTTCGCGGCGAAACCAAATTGACATCGCCGGTAGATGAGGCGTCAAAGAGTGTACTATTATGTCACCTGGCCAATATTGCCCAGCGGACAGGTACCGCATTGCATTGCGATCCGAAGAATGGTAAGATATTGAACAGCCCCGAGGCTATGAAGCTTTGGAGCAGGACCTATCAGCCGGGGTGGGAGCCGAAACTGGTGTAATATGTACAAAGAAAAATAAGGGTGTCATGCTGAGCCCGTCTAAGCATGGTGGGCAAGGCCTTACCACGCGATCCTTCGACAGGCTCAGGATGAAAACTCATCGCACTTAAGATTTACAAACAACAAACAGCCATTCATACTATGAAAAAATCATACATCCTTTGTTTAACCGCTTTATCACTAATCAGTGTTGGCGTATCGCACGCTCAAACAAAAAAGCCTGTTGCCAAGTGGACAAACCTGTTCAACGGTAAAAACCTGAACGGATGGAAGCAAATGACCGGTTCAGCCGGATATACGGTTGAGAATGGGATGATTGTGGGGACAACAGTCGTGAAATCGCCAAACTCGTTTCTTGCAACTGATAAGGAATACGGCGATTTTATTATGGAACTGGATATTAAGGTAGATGATACTACCAGCAATTCAGGCGTGCAAACGCGCAGTCATTTTGACGACAGGGCGAATAATAATGCAGGTAAGGTTTATGGCCGGCAGGTGGAGGTTGATCCGTCGTCGCGCCGGTGGTCGGGTGGTATTTACGATGAGGGCAGGAGGGATTGGCTTTATCCAATGGAATTGCACGCAAGCGTGAAACCAACTTTCAAAGTTGGGCAATGGAACCATTACCGGATAGAATGTATCGGCAATTCGATCAAATCATGGATCAATGGTACGGCTATGGCCTACATGGTGGATACGGTTGACAGCAAGGGTTTTATCGCGTTGCAGGTGCACGGCATAGGCAATAATGAATCTGAAGCAGGCAAAAAGATCTATTTTAAAAATATCCGTATCCAAACTACAGACCTGCATCCGGCCCCATTCCCGGCAGGCATCTACGTGGTTGATTATGTATCCAATCACCTTACTGACTACGAAAAGAAAAATGGTTGGAAGCTATTATTCGACGGTAAAACCAATACCGGCTGGAGAAGTGCGACAAGCAATGAATTTCCGACTAAGCCAAACGGCTGGGTAGTGCGCGATGGCATGATGACCATCAAGGGCTCCGCGGGAGGTGAAGCTGCCAATGTGGGTGATATCGTAACCAGGGACCAATACAGTGCTTTTGATCTTTCATTCGAATTCAGGATGAGTACCGGCGCTAACAGCGGGGTAAAATATTTTGTGACTTTGAATGAAGATACCAAAGGCTCGGCCATAGGATTGGAGTACCAGATACTGGACGACAAAGTTCACCCTGATGCCAAACTTGGTCGCAATGGCGATCGTACGCTGGCTTCATTGTATGATCTTATTCCGCCAAAAAAACCAGAGAGATTTGTCAGGCCAATCGGCGCCTGGAACACCGGACGTATTATCGTTTATCCCAATAATCACGTTGAGCATTATCTAAACGGCGTTAAAGTGCT
>JAICXZ010000656.1 GCA_025934475.1 Mucilaginibacter sp.
GCTTAAATTGATCGTGGGTGACGGCATCGGCAATTTTTCTTCAAAGCTGGCCTTTCGTGTGAGTGGGCTCGGTTTTGCGGGCGGGTATCCGCAAAAATTTGCTTATACAAGTCCCGATTTTCTCAGGAATCACCTGGATCTGTATCTCGACTTTTTCAGCAAGAGAACCGATTTCCATTCGCTCACCAACAACCCGGGTTCGGTGTACGATCAGTTACTGGCTGAATATGGATTGACTGGCATTTTCTGCTTCGTTGCCTGGTATCTCGGTTATTTTCTGAAACATTATAAAAAGCTCACTTACGGCATTCCCGTCCTGGTGATCCTTTTGGCAGTATTCGCCATCGATTACTGGTTCGAGCAATTGTCGGTCCTGCTATTCTTCGAGTTACTCTTGCTGCTCAATATCAAAGAAAACACAGCTGAACATCCACCCGCTTATGCAAACTGAACAGCCACAAATCACGGTCCTGATGCCTGCTTACAACGCCGGCAAATACATCCGCGAGGCTGTTTACTCGGTATTGCACCAAACTTATCATGATTTTGAGCTGCTGATCATAAACGATGGCTCGACAGATAATACGCTGGAGCTAGCATTGTCATTTACCGATCCCCGGGTGATTGTGGTGAACAAAGATCATGAAGGCATTGCGTCAGCTTTAAATACAGGCCTGAAGCTAGCTAATGCACCATTTATCGCCCGTTTTGACGCAGACGACATTTGTGTACCCAGCCGCTTTGAAACTCAACTCAATTTTTTACAGGATCATCCGGATTACGTTTTAGTGGGAAGCGACGCTGAATACATGCTCGAAAACGGCGAGTTCCTGTTCGATTTCAAATGCATCGCCCATTCAAACGACGAAGTTCAAAATAACTTATATGTCTATTGTCCATTCATCCATTCGGCGGTAATGTATCGGCGGGATGAAGTACTGAAAGCTGGCGGCTACAATATCCATGCACATAATTTTGAGGACTATCTGCTTTGGACCAATTTGGCCAAAATGGGCAAGATGCAAAACCTCAGAGAACCGTTGATCAAGGTTCGGTTTAACCCGGCCTCGGCCACCATCGACGAAAAATGGCGGGGTGAACGTTTCCGCCAATTAAAAAGACAGGCAACCACCCGGGGATCAATTACGGAAGAAGAAGGCAACGAATTGTTGCAGATCATAAGGCGGCAGGATGTACGCAAAATCAAAGAGGGCGCTTATCATGCCCTGTGCGGCAAGAAATTCCTCGCTAATAACTACCAGCCCAAAAAGGCGCGCCGTCATGTACGGCGGGCCATCAGCATAACGCCATTGCGATTTGACAATTACCTGCTTTATGCAGCAAGCTATTTACCTGAGTCGGTGATAGGATGGCTGCATCGGCTTAATCCAAACAGGTTATAAGGAGAGAACAGCATGAAAGTGGCTTTTATAACAAGATCGACATTATACAGCGTACCCGGCGGCGACACGATTCAGGTGACAGAAACCGCGCGCAACCTTGGTGAGATTGGTGTATCCGCCGAAGTAAAACTTTCTGACGAAGCGATCGATTACGAGGGCTACGACCTGCTTCACTTCTTCAATCTTACTCGTCCGGCCGATATCCTGTTTCACAGCAAAAAAGCTAACAAACCGTTTGTGGTATCTACCATCCTTTGCAACTACAGCGAGTATGACAAATATCATCGCAAAGGGATCGGCACCCTGTTCGGTTTCCTGCCCGCTGACAGGATCGAATACCTGAAAACCATTGCCCGCTGGCTGAAAGGCCGCGACCACCTTTCGAGTATGGAATACCTGTGGCGGGGACAACGTAACAGTATCGTCAATATCCTGAATAATTCGGCGATGATACTGCCTAATTCCATTTCGGAATACAAGCGCATTACGCAAACCTATCCCTGCAATGCACGCTATACCATCATTCCAAATGGTGTGGACGCGCAGCTTTTCCGGCGGGACGAGAACATCAAAAAAGACAATAACCTGGTGCTTTGTGTCGCAAGGATAGAGGGCATTAAAAACCAGTTGAACCTGATCAGGGCATTGAATAATACACCTTTTAAGCTATTGCTCATCGGCTCCCATGCGCCAAACCAAAAGAGTTATTACGACGAATGCCGCATTACTGCCGCGCCCAATGTTTCCTTTATCGATCATGTATCGCAAAAGGAACTGGTGCATTACTACCAGCGAGCTAAAGTACATATTCTTCCAAGTTGGTTTGAAACCACCGGCCTAAGCTCGCTCGAAGCTGCTGTGATGGGTTGCAGCGTAGTTATAACCGACAAAGGCGATGCTAAAGAATACTTTGGGTCCAACGCCTTTTATTGCGATCCGGGCGATCCTCAAAGCATCCTGGCCGCTGTTGAAAAAGCAAGCAATAGCCGGTATAACGAGACGCTGCATGAAAGCATTCTGAGAAAGTACACCTGGAAACAGGCGGCAATACAAACTTATAAAGCATATCAAACTATTACCACATGAAGAATCTAAAAATTGCCATCCTGGGAACACGCGGCATCCCAAATCATTACGGAGGATTTGAACACATATCCGAATATGTGTCGGAAGGACTGGTGAAACGGGGTCACGATGTTACCGTCTATAATTCACACAACCACCCCTACACTGCCGATAACTGGAGCGGCGTAAAGATCCGCCATTGCTACGATCCGGAATACGTGGTTGGCACTGCCGGGCAATTTATATATGACTTCAATTGCCTGATGGATGCCCGCCGGCAAAAATTCGATGTGGTTCTTTTAATGGGTTATACCAGCAGCTCTATCTGGGGGAAGCTATATCCTAAAAACTGCACCATTATTACCAATATGGATGGTCTGGAGTGGAAGCGGTCCAAATATTCCAAACGGGTACAGCAGTTTCTGAAATATGCCGAAAGGCTGGCAGTGAAATACAGCGATTATTATATCTCGGATTCGAGGGTGATCAAAGAGTACCTCGA
>JAICXZ010000184.1 GCA_025934475.1 Mucilaginibacter sp.
AGCAAAAATAGCAAGCTTGGTAAAGTAGGAGATATTCTACCCAAAGCTGCCAATTTCGAAGAGCAACCGTAAAACCCATATGAGACGCAAAATATTGCGTGTCTACGGTATAAAAACAAAACGGCCCCAATTCGGGGCCGTTTCTTTTATAGGTCTGTTTAATCAGGCGGATTGGATATCAAATTTGATGGTGGTAATAGCGCCCATGCCTTTGCCCTCGCTTTCAATGTCGAAAGTGCCTGCATGGCTTTCTACGATGGAGCGACAATTATATAAGCCTAACCCGGTTCCGCTGCGCTTGGTAGTAAACCCGCGCTGAAAGAATTTCTGACGGGTTTCCTCGTCAAAGCCCTGGCCGTTATCAACCACCTTAAGCTCGATGTGTTTATCGTCCGAGTCAAGAGCGATGGCAATACATTTATTGTCGCTTTCCATATCGATGGCTTCCAGGCTATTTTTCATCACGTTCAGGATCACCTGCATTAGTTTGGTATGATCGCCTTTGATTACGTGCGTGGAGGCTTTAATGGCGACGGTAAGCTTGATACCCTTTTTCTCCATTTGCGCCATTAACATCGAGCGACAGTTGTCTAGTATTTCAATTAGGTTAACCGGTTTACGTTCGTGCGATGCGCCATGATTGCGCACCAATTGACGCTGGATGTTCAGAATCTCCTGTATGTGCGATACAATGTGCAGCAACTCGCTTACCGAGGTGCTTATTTCTTTATGGTTGTCGTTTTGAGTTTTTAGGATGCCGTCGGTTATTGCCACGAGTGCATTAGCTTTATCCGCGCCGATTGCATCGCCGATAGTGGTTTGCTGACCTTTCAGAAATACATTGAGGTTCCTTAACGCATCCAGACTGTTCTTTTCGCTTACGCGGTTTATCCGGGTCAGGTATGAGCCAAAGCCAACCAAAGCATTGCCTATATCATGCAGCACTTCGGAGGCTATCTCAAATTTGCCCTGTGCGATAGCTTTTTCAAGCTCCTGTTCCTTTTGCTGGATCAATTGCTCGTTCAGCGCCTTTAGCTCCTGTGATTGCGCATTAAGCTCTTCGTTTAGTTTCTTAAGCTCCTCATCGGCAAGCTTTCTTTCGGTAATATCGTGACCGATGCCAAGGATACGGTCTATATTACCCAACTTGTCGTGTACGGGCACTTTTGAAGTCGATAACCAGCGTTGTTTGCCTTCCTTATCGAAGAAGAATTCTTCTCTGTTGAGCATGGCTTTACCCGAAAGTACTTCCATGTCGTTCTGGTACCCGCGTTCACCAATTTCGCCCGGGAAAAGCTCGGTATCGGTCTTACCAATCACCTCGGCTTCCGATGTCCGGCCGATGCAGGCTACGTCGGCTTTATTAGCAATGATCTTGCGACCTTCTTTATCTTTTACATAGATGGTGTCAGGCAAATTATCAATCAGCGTACGCAATAAAATACGCTCATGCTGAATTTCTTCTTCAGCCTTCTTCTGGCGGGTTACATCCACGTGTGTACCTATAAGGCTAATCACTTTGCCGGTTTTTGGATCTTTTAATGCGCCACCCCTGGAGCATATCCACATCCATTCACCATTGGCATGTTTCATGCGGAAAAAGCATTCGAACATGCCCTCGGGATTAACGAGGTAATCGAAGAAGCGGCTAATCACCTCCCTCCGGTCGTCCGGGTGGATCAGTTCGGTCCATACCTTATCCAGGTTTTTTGAGTTGGCACATTCAAAATCATTGATGTTCCTCCCCAGCATAGAAAAATAGACTTTATTGCAGTCCAACAGGTTTTCTTTCGGGAAGTATTCCCAGGCGCCGGTGTTTGATGCAATCAGCAGCGCCCGGTGTTTTTTTGCCAGGTCTTTTAAAGCTTCGATTTCAATTTCGCTCTCATCCAAATCCCTAATCGCGCTTTTTAAAACATAATCACTCATGATCAATAATTGAGTTGGGTTATAAAGGTAGTACGATACTGAACACCGCGCCCTTGTTGTTGCTTACGCTGATACGGCCACCGTGCGCATTTACATATTGCTTCACGATAGCAAGGCCGAGCCCGGTGCCGTTATTTTTATTTTTGGTTACGAAAGGATCGAACAACGTCGCCATAATATCCTGCGGGATACCCGGACCGTTATCACAGATGGCCACCATCAGGTTTTTTTCTTCAACCCAAGCCGAGATATGGATAAACGGATGCTCCACTTTATGGTCGTGCAGCACATCGGCAGCATTATTCACAAGGTTGCTGATCACCCTTCTCAATTTGCTCTCATCGCCGGGAACCATGATGCCATCAGGCATATAAGCCTGGATGGAGATACATCCTGCGCCTTCCCTGCATTTGGCAGCGTCAACAGCTTCAAGAGTAATTTTATTCAGGTCGACAGGTTTTTTCTGTACGGGTATTTCTTTGATGAAATCCAGGAAGTCTTCGAATATATCAGATGCCTGCTCGGCCGATTGATCGATCATGTCGATCAAATCATTTTCGGTGCCTTCCTCGCGCATCATATCGGTCATGAATTTGATATTTTTGTTCGGGGTGCGCAGGTCGTGCATCACCATACCAATTACCTGGCCAACGGCTGATAGTTTTTCTTTTTGTAACAGCTTTTCATTTAACTCGGCATTGCGAATTGCATGGGCGGCGTTCTGAACGAATAGCTTCAACAGGTACATTTTTTCTGTCTTCAACTTTTCGACTTTTTGCAGCAGGGCGAAAAGATAATAGTTTTCCATACGGGCAAGCACCAGTTCGTCGAGCTGACAAACTTCGTCTTTCTCCAAATCGGCGGCTTTGACGCGGGCGGTTAGTTCCTCCATGTTCACACGTTCTTCAATCGCGCCGATGGAAAGTATTTTTTCGTAGTTAAGGTCTTTATCCAGTTTGCCGATGAGCGCCATCGAAGTATCCAGTGAGCCGGCAAGCTGTTCCAAAATATTTTTGAGCAGCGAGTTAAGTTGACTCTTATTCAGGCCGATAGTTGCGATCGATTCGATCAATTTCTCGAGGTTACGCAGCTTGTTATAATCGGTACATGCTTTGGTAGCAATCTGGATGATCTCCTCAGGAGCGTATGGTTTGCAATGATAGCCCACGTTCTGTCCCGCCTGGTCGACAATCTCGTCAATAGTACGGTCGCTGTACGCGGTAATGAAGATAATTTCAGCTTTGGCGTCAATCTTCCTGATTTCGATGGCAGTTTCCAAACCGTTCCATCCGGGCATGCGCATGTCCAGGAAAATTACAGCATAAGGGGTGCCGTTTTCAGCGGCTTTTTTAACCTTTTTCAGGCCCTCCATCCCGTTCGAAGCTTTGTCGACTGTGAAAGTCGGAATGCTCGGGGTACGGGTCAACAACAAAGGTTTTGTATTGCCAAACAATACGTCGAAGGCATTGTCAATTTCTTCCTGCTCTTCGGTTTGGCCGCGGGGGATAAGGATGTCTTCAATGTTGTCCCGCACCATTTCTTCGTCATCAATTACCAAAACTGATGTGTTAATATCGTTCATTTTAGTGGCTATAATTGCTTTAATTTCAGCAGCTTTTACGGGAATACTTACATTAGGTTATAGCGGAGGAAATAAAAATTTAACATTGGTGGCGTGTGTACGTTCACACACAGGCAGATGGCACTTTTTTATTATTATTTTCGTTGGTGTCAATTGTAACCATTATTATTACCCTGTCTGAATTCTCCGTCTTAGTCCCTTATGAACCTGAATAAGAACCTGTGGGTTTTAGTGCTTATTTGCGTGATCAACTCGCTGGGTTTCGGGCTCATTGTTCCGCTGATATACCAATACGGAAAAGAGTTTGGTTTGAATAAGCAAACTCTTGGTTTACTAACCGCCTCTTTTTCAATCGCTCAATTTTTTGCCACGCCGATGTTGGGCGCGTTGTCCGATAAATTCGGCCGCAAACCGATACTGGTTATCAGTCTCGCAGGTACCTTTATATCATTTGTACTTTTTGCAGAGGCACGCAGCCTCATTATGCTCTTCGGCGCCAGGATACTGGATGGTCTCACCGGAGGCAATATCTCGGTAGCGCAAGCCATGGTCTCAGATAGCTCAACGCCAGAAAACAGGTCCAAAAACTTTGGCATACTGGGTTCAGCATTTGCTTTTGGTTTTATTATGGGACCGGCGATAGGCGGTTTGCTCAGCAAATTCGGGATGACGGTACCTTTTTATTTCGCAGCGGCTGTATCATTGCTTGGAGTTTTATGCTCGATATTTTTCCTGAAAGAAACGAATAACGACGGCCGGGAAAACATCAAAGTTCCAAACTATGGTGAAATATTCACGTCACTCATCACGGTTTTAGGTCGAAGCGTAATCGGTACTACCATATTTATTGGTTTTTTATTGACCATGGCCCAAATGAATATGGTAATCGGTTTCCAGGTGTTTAGTATCGACGTACTAAAAGTGGATACAACCACCCTGGGCTGGTTTTTCGCCGCATTCAGTATTGTTGGTATTATAGCGCAATTGGGCGTACCGGTAGTAACGAAAAGATTTAAATCTAAAACATTCGTTTTATTTGTTTCGACGGTGTTTTGTGGGGTTGCCATGCTACTCACAGGCTTTGCGACGGGCTTTTTGATATTCGCCATCTGCCTCACTATTTATGGCCTTTTTAACGGTCTGCGTAATCCTATGCTTAATGCGATTATCGCTGAAAATACCGAACGGGCTGAGCAGGGGAAGGTATTAGGCATTAACCAATCGTATGTATCACTCGGACAGATCCTTGGCCCTATAGGCGCCGGGTTTATCGGCGTGTTATCTGTTCATGCCATATTCTTTTTATCCTCGTTTTATATTTTGGTAGCTTTGTTATTCAGCATCCGTTTACGCAAGCGACATCAAGACTAACAACCATGAACCCATTCAATGTTAAAGAGATCATATCGGTATCCATGATCCTTTTTGCCATTATCGATATCCTGGGCGCCATCCCGGTGATCATCGAGCTGCGGCGGAAGGCTGGGCATATCCAATCTGAAAAAGCCTCCGTTGCGGTACTTGTGCTGATGATAGGCTTTTTGTATGCCGGTAACGGCCTGCTGAGCCTGATCGGTATCGACCTGGCTTCATTCGCGATCGCAGGTTCATTGGTGATATTTTTCATTGCAATGGAGATGATTCTCGGCATCAAATTTTTTCGCGAAGAAGCACCCGAAACTGCATCCATTGTGCCCTTGGCATTCCCGCTCATTGCCGGTGCCGGTACCATGACGACGCTGCTCTCCCTGAAATCACAATATCAAACCCAAAACATCATTGTGGGCATCGTACTCAACACCCTTTTCGTTTACCTGGTACTCAAAAACGTGCAATGGCTGGAGAAGTTATTGGGCAAAAATGGCGTTAACATCCTGCGCAAAGCTTTTGGAGTGATTTTATTGGCGATCGCGATTAAGCTGTTTAGAAGCAATACGCATCTTTGATGTGCAGATTTCAGATGTGCGGATGAATTAGTGTGATGCTAGAAGTTAATGCCATTCAATGAGGCTTCGTGTATACGAAATATGCGCAAACTCTTGACTGTGATATTTAGATTGCCTGTTTTTATGCGTTAAACGCTCTGATTATTAGTGTTTTAGGTTTGATCCTATTACACTATGTGTTAACGCTTGCGCGCCTGCCACCGCTTGTTTTTTCGTAAACAGCTGATAAACAGCTAATTCAAAAATCACAATTCGCAAAATCGATGCAAAACCCCCTGTTTTCGTGAACATTCGTCGCACCAACATTGTTACATGATCTGTCCGGAATTGACGTGAAGACGCAATGTTTTGTGTCTCCCGAATACCCACAAAAACCTTATCTTAGTAGAGACGAAAAATTTTGCGTCTCTACGTATCCCGGGTGCCGATGGAAGCCCTTCTGTTCATGTTAATGATCGTTTTGGGAATAGCCCTTGCAGCGGCTGTCGGCACCTATCATGTGTCACACAACCGGCTCTTAAAGGCGCGGGCATCGGAGACTGAATTTCTCAGTCTGTTTCTCTCGCTTTGCAGCTTTGCTTTGGTGATCGTGGTGGTATATTTTGTGTTTTTGGATAGGGTGTTGATGAGAGTCTAGAGACTTGCAGGTGACAACACCTGCAAGGGCGGGATTGTGAATATTGCACCGTCAAGAAACCGGCATCGTAAGTCTTGCCACAAACATCGTATCCGCCCTCCGCTCATAGCCTTTTAGCGTTTGCATGCTTTCCAGCTTCAGCCCAAGTTCTTTAACCATAAAATCAACAGCATCCTCATTCTCGGCCTTAAACGCTGAGCAGGTGATGTAGATCAGCGGTTTGCCGGGTTTAAGGTATTTAACCACGTTACGGGCAATGTTTTGCTGCAGTTTTTGGAAAAATTCAATTTTCTGCGGTTGAAACTGGCTGATCATCTCCGGTGTGCGTCCCCAGGTGCCGGAGCCACTGCAGGGGGCGTCGAGGATGACGCCGTCGAAAGCGTAATCATGTAAAACCGGGTCCGGATTTTGAGTAAGGTCGAGTATTTTCTTTTGGTAACGAAGCAGTCCGGCGTTTTGAAAGCGCTCATCCAGGTTGGCTAATATCGATTCGCGAATGTCCGATACAACCAGTTTAAGCTCGTACTGCTGTTCATGCAGTAACAACGACTTACCGCCCGAAGCTGCGCACGCATCCCACCAGGATTCACCCGCT
>JAICXZ010000183.1 GCA_025934475.1 Mucilaginibacter sp.
CAGGTCACTTTGTGAAAATGGTGCATAACGGTATCGAATATGGCCTGATGCAACTGATTGCTGAAGCTTATGAGCTGATGAAAAAAGGCCTTAAGATGGATAACGCTGCTATTGGCGAAGTCTTCACTAAATGGAACGAAGGTCGTTTGCAATCATTCCTGATCGAGATCACCAAGGATATCTTTGCTTACAATGCGCCTGGGACTGATCACTTGCTGATCGACGATATTAAAGACGAGGCCCGTGCCAAAGGTACCGGTAAATGGACATCGCAAGTGGCCATGGACCTGCAGGCACCGATCCCGACTATCGATACAGCTGTTTCTATGCGCGATTTGTCGAAATACAAACAATTGCGTGAACAAGCGGCTGCTATCTACAGTACCGAAGAACCACAGCTGGATGTAGATACTGAGGACTTCCTGGTGGCTTTGGAGCAGGCATTTTATTTTACAATGATCATCAGCTACGCTCAAGGTATGCACCTGCTTGCTAATGCTTCAGCTGAATACAAATATGACTTGAAGCTTGATGAAATCGCCAAAATTTGGCGTGGTGGCTGTATCATTCGTTCTAAATTCCTGAACGATATCTTCAACGCCTATCAGCATGATGCTAACCTGGCTCACTTGCTATTAGACAGCGCTGTTGAAGAGCAGGTTACCGAGTCTGTAAAAGGAGCAAGAAAAGTTGTTTCTGCTGCTACTGCTGCTGGTGTTGCTGTGCCCGCCTTCGCTGCTTCATTAAGCTATTTTGATAATTTCCGCAACAAGCGGATGCCATCTAACCTAACCCAGGCTCAGCGCGACTACTTTGGTGCGCATACTTATGAGTTGATAGGCAAAGAAGGCGTGTTCCATACACAGTGGACAAAAAAGAATGATTAAAAATTGATCAAGAGACTATCATGAGTTCAAATTCAACATCAGAACCTACCATATTCGTCATTTTTGGCGGCACGGGCGACCTGAACGCCAGGAAGATCATGCCGGCCCTTTACAATCTGTTCCTTGACGGTTGGATGCCAAAACAGTTTTCGATCATTGGCACCGGCCGTACACCACTAACTGATGAGCAGTTCAGGAACAATATGCACGACGATATCAACCAATTTTCGCGCAGCGGTAAAGCCGAAGCAAAAAAATGGGAGACTTTCTCGGCGAACGTGTTTTACCAGGCATCGGACGTGAAAGATGCCGAAACTTACAAGGAGTTTGGTAAAAAGATCGAACACCATAATAAGGAGTGGAAAACGCAGGCTAATGTGATCTATTACCTGGCCGTTGCTCCAAACTTGTTCCCGGTTATTGCTTCAAATTTGGCGAAAGCTAAACTTGCCGAAGATAAAAACAAGACCAGGATCGTAATCGAAAAGCCTTTTGGGCACGATCTCGAAAGCGCGAAAGAGCTTAACGCCTTGCTTAGCAACATATTCGACGAATGTCAGATATATCGCATTGACCACTATCTTGGTAAGGAAACTGTTCAGAATATCATGGCATTTCGTTTTGCAAACTCCATCATGGAGCCTTTGTGGAACCGTAACTACATTGAATATGTACAGATATCTGTTACAGAACAGCTTGGAGTGGAAGAGCGTGGCGATTATTATGATGGATCAGGTGCACTGCGCGATATGATCCAGAATCACCTGCTTCAGTTGCTTTGCCACATAGCAATGGAGCCACCAGTTAGCTTTAATGCCGACGAAGTGAGAGACCGCAAGGTTGATGTGCTGAAGGCAATGCGTAAATTTAGTCCTGAAGACGTGCGCAGCTCAGCTGTTCGCGGTCAATACGGCAATGGCTGGATGAAAGGTAAAGAAGTACCTGCTTATCGCGACGAGCCTAAAGTTGACCCGCAATCAAATACCGAAACTTTTGCGGCTATCAAGTTCTTTGTGGACAACTGGCGCTGGCAGGGTGTACCTTTCTATGTACGTACCGGCAAACGCCTGCATCAAACGTCTTCTGTTATCACCATCCAGTTTAAGGACGTGCCTCACCTGATTTTCCCAACCGAAGCTGCAGAAAGCTGGCAGCAGAACAGGTTAATTATCAGCATTCAGCCAGAAATGAGTATTCGTTTACAAGTTCAGGCCAAACGTCCTGGTATCGATATGGTATTGAATGTGGTCGACATGGTATTTGATTATAAGGGCACCTATACACAGCAGGCTCCCGAGGCTTATGAAACGCTAATCCTGGATACAATGCTGGGCGACCAAACGCTGTTTATGCGCGGCGACCAGGTAGAAGAAGCATGGGAACTGGTAATGCCAATCCTAAGCACCTGGCAAAATAAGAAGAGTCTTAATTTTCCGAACTATTCGGCTGATTCGTGGGGCCCAGAAGCAGCTGAGGCGCTTATCGCCAGGGATGGCTTTAATTGGTTTACGCTACCTGTAAACGGTAAAAAATAAAAACCTATGAAAATCAACGTTTTTGATTCCGAAAATGAAGTGCTTGAAGGTTTGGCCGACTACTTTGTAGAAGTAGCCGAGAAATCCATCGAAGAGCATGGTCAGTTTTCGATTGCCTTATCGGGCGGTAATTCGCCTAAAAAACTGTACGAGTTGTTGGCTTCCAAAAAGTACAGGGGATCTGTGGAATGGAAAAAGGTTCATTTCTTTTTTGGAGACGAACGTTATGTTCCGCACAATAGTCCGCAGAGCAACTACCTGATGGCAAAAAAGGCAATCCTGGAACCGCTTGATCTAAGCTATCGTCAGATTTTTCCGGTAAACACTTCGGTTTCGCCAGAGGAGGCTGCTGCAAGATATGCCAACGATATCACTCTGTATTTCGCTGGTGTGGAACCACGGTTTGACCTGGTGTTATTAGGATTAGGTGATAATTCGCATACGGCGTCTTTATTTCCGCATACGCCAGTGCTCCACGATCATTCGGCATCTGTAAAGGCAGTTTATCTTGAAGATCAGCAGGTTTTTCGTATCACGATGACTGCACCGTTAATCAACAAAGCTCACCACATAGCTTATTTGGTTTACGGTGATGGCAAAGCTGAGGCGGTGCATCATGTAATTGAAGATAGGGTCGATATTGAAAATTACCCGGCTCAGTTGATCAAACCTGAAGACGGCGATCTGCAATGGTTTTTGGATCATGGTGCGGCAGCTTTGCTGAAGAAAAAGTAGGTGACGCACTCGTTTGCAAAAAAAACTAAAAAATGCCTCGATTTTTTGAGGCATTTTTTGTTTACGTCCGTATAAGTAGCTTTCAATATAAGAAAATGGGGATTTAACTGTTGGTATAATAATTGTTATTTTACCACAAAACAGCCCCGAGAGAATTTGAATTTATTCATAATTTTAGTTAACTAATTGAAAATATTTACTAAGCCCAATTCATAAAATGCCGGATTTGATTCTATCAGACGAAAAATCATACGACGTTGAAATAAGCTACTGGAAAGAAAAATTACGAGGTGCCGGTCACGTGGTAATGCCCACAGATTTTACCAAAACAGGTTCAGTAAAAAATACCATTACGTCTTTTGAGTTCAATGTTGAGCAACAGTTAGTTGCAAAGCTTGGCCAATTAAGTGAAGAACACGAAGTAAGCCTTTTTGATACTTTGCTGACTACATACAAAATTCTATTATATCGCTACAGTAGCCAGGAAGACATTTGCGTGGGTACCATTCCTGATAACGCAGTGAAGAATGAGTTGACCAATTCGGGCAACCCAGCATTTAATACTTTAGCGCTACGCAGCAGCACAAATGGGGAAGAGCTATTTGCCGACCTCCTAAAACGGGTAAAAAATACCACACTTGAGGCGTTCCAAAATCAAAATATTCCCTTTGATGATGTTGTTAATAATTTGGTTAAAGAAAATAAGGGAGAAAATCCTTTTTTCAATACCCTGTTTGTTTTACAGAGTGTTCCAAATAACGACCTGAATGGTGAGTTGGCCAAAAACGACCTAGGATTGGTACTTACAAAGGCCGACTCGGGGTTAAAGGGTAAAATAGCTTACAATAAAAATCTCTACAAACTAGATACTATAGAGCGGATGGCAGGACATTACGTTCAATTGCTGCGCTCAATTGTTAACGCACCGCAAACCAAAGTGGGAGCGTTACCTATGCTGACACCGTCAGAGGAAAACGAGATTCTGGTAAAATTTAATGACACACTGACTTATTATCCTGCCGAAAAGACGATGGTCGATATTTTCGAAGAGCAGGTAGCCAAAACTCCGGATGCTGTGGCGCTTCGCCAGCACGATAAAACAATGACTTATCGCGAGCTGAACGAGAAATCGAATCAACTGGCCAATTATCTTGTTGAGAATGGCGCTAAACTAGCCGATAATATCGGATTGATAACCGGGCGTAATTTCAACATGATCGTCGGCATGTTTGGCATCCTGAAGGCAGGCGGCGCCTATGTGCCAATCGACCCGGAATATCCGATCGATCGCCAGGAATATATCCTGGAGAACTCAGCAGCTATCAAGGTGCTGGCTGATGGAGAATATCCATTAAAAGAACTTCTTCCCGCAGATAAGTTTGTTAAGATCAACGAGCTTGACCTAAGTGGCTATAGCACTGAAAACCTGGGCCTTAAAATAGACAGCAAGCAATTAGGTTATACCATTTATACTTCCGGTTCTACCGGCCGCCCTAAAGGTGTGATGATCGAACATCACTCAGCAGTAAATCTCTGTGTCTGGGTAAATAAGGAATACAACATTGGTACAGATGATCGTTTGCTGTTCATTACTTCCATGTGTTTCGACTTATCGGTGTATGATATATTCGGTATGTTATCGGCTGGCGGGTCTCTCGTCATAGTCGAGCAGCACGAACTAATGGATGTACCGAAACTTAAGGACATGATGTTGAATTACAAGATCACGTTCTGGGATTCGGTACCCACCACGATGGATTACCTGATCCGCGAGTTGGAAAGCCGCGATCAGGATTATATCCAAAACACGCTGAAAGTAGTATTTATGAGCGGGGACTGGATTCCTGTGAATCTGCCTGATCGCATCAAAAAGTATTTCCCTAAAACACAGGTAATTAGTCTTGGTGGCGCTACGGAAGGTACCGTTTGGTCGAACTACTTTCCTGTAAAGGAAAAGGTACCGGCTGATTGGGCCAGTATCCCATATGGAAGGCCATTGGCAAATAACTTCTTCTATATCCTGAATGAACAACTGCAACCCCAGCCAATAGGCGTACCGGGCGAATTATATATCGGAGGTGTAGGTGTGGCCGCAGGTTATGCCAATGACGAAACCAAAACTAACTATTCGTTTGTAAAAGATCCATTTAGTGATAAAGCCGGCGGCCGTATGTACCGTACTGGTGACCTGGGCCGTATGATGCCAAGCATCAATATGGAATTCATCGGCCGCAAGGATAACCAGGTGAAAATTAGGTGCTACCGCATTGAGTTGGGTGAGATCGAAAGCGTTCTGAACCAATGCGATATTGTGCGGCAGGCGGTTGTGTTGGCAAAAGAGGATAAGGACAAGAAAAAACGTCTCGTTGCTTATGTAGTTGGCAAAGGAGATTATAGCCGTGATAAGGTAATTGACTTTTTGAGAGCCAAGCTACCCGATTATATGGTGCCAACCCTTTGGATGGAACTGAACGAATTGCCTTTGACCTCCAACAACAAAATCGATAGAAAATCGCTACCCGATTTTGATGCTGAAGAACAGATAAAGGATAGTTTTGTGGCTCCTCGCAACGAAACCGAGAAAGTAGTAGCCGAAATATGGCAGGGCGTTCTAAAACTGCAGCGCGTAGGAGTTGAAGACAACTTCTTCGATATCGGCGGCCATTCGTTGCTGGCGGTGCAGATCATGACCCGTATCGAAAAGAAACTGGGTAAAAAGATGCCTATCGCCGTACTGTTCGAGTTTCCGACAGTGGCTAAGCTAACCGCACATATCAGCGAAGAAGATACTAGTAATATCAAGTGGAAGTCGGTGGTGCCGATTAAGACAACAGGAAAGAAAACGCCTCTCTATATCGTACATGGCGCTGGTCTGAACGTGTTGACCTTTAATGATCTGGCGTCTCTTCTAGATACTGATCAGCCGGTTTATGGCCTGCAAGGCCTTGGACTGGATGGCGAGCCCGTAACGCTCGATAGCATTCACGACATTGCCAAACACTATCTCGACGAAGTGGTTAAACATAATCCTAAAGGGCCGTACCAACTTGGTGGCTATTCAATAGGAGGCTTTATAGCTCTTGAAATGGCTCGCCAGTTAGAGGCAATGGGCAAAGAGGTGAAGATGTTGGCCATTTTCGATACCGATGCCGATAATTGCCGCGAAATGGAGCCATGGTATATCATTTTGCCAAAGGTTGCACGGCGCTATATGCCGAAGTTCCTTGGTGGTAAAAAATCTTTCTTCAAGCAGTTGAACGATAAGCTCAATGAAAAGAAGATGACTGTAAACGAACGCCTCGGCTTAAAAGAGAAAACGGAATCGGATGAATATTACGCATTGCTTGAATCGATCGTTAAGAAATATTTCGAAGCTTTGCATAAATATAAGGTCACACCAGTGAACTTTGATATTCATCTTTTCAAGGCTGACTTTAATGATCACTATAACAGCGACGAAGTTTACCTGGGTTGGAAGAAATATACATCGAAAGAAGTGAAACGGTACTTAGTACCTGGTAATCACTTGACTATGATG
>JAICXZ010000836.1 GCA_025934475.1 Mucilaginibacter sp.
CGATATTGTATCCAATAACAAAAACTACACTGCCGAGCCTGTTTACATGATCAGGGGTAAAAACGTTTTTGATTTTTCGCGAAACGTGGATGATGCCGGCTTAAAATTAAGGCTGACCAAAATTATTCCAGCTGATAATAAAGTAGAGATCACCGTTTACCAGCAGCCCGAAAATAAAAAGCCATGGATCGTAATGCGCGCGCTCGATTTTCCATATATCAATTTCCTTTGGTCGGGCACGGTTATTATGATCATTGGTTTCTTGATATCGATTTTCAGAAGAAAAAAAGAGCTGAAAACAGTTTGATTTGGCCGAGCGATATATTGATTCTTGGTTCTGACTTTTGATCCTTAAACTATACCTCTTTGCGCAACCTTGCTACCGGGATATTCATCTGTTCGCGGTATTTGGCAACCGTGCGGCGGGCAATGTTGTAGCCTGCTTCCTTTAATATTTCCGTTAGCTTTTCATCGGCCAGCGGGTGCTGTTTGTCTTCGGCGCCGATGTGCTCCTCAAGTATTTTTTTCACCTCCTTGTTCGACACTTCTTCGCCGCTTTCGGTTTGTATCGCTTCTGAGAAAAACGATTTTAGTAAAAACGTGCCAAATTCGGTTTGCACATATTTTGAGTTGGCTACCCGTGATACTGTCGAAATATCCATATTGATGCGGTCGGCAATATCTTTCAGTATCATGGGCTTTAAATTTTTATCATCGCCGGTCAAAAAGAAATCATACTGGTACTGCATAATGGCGTTCATAGTTTTTAACAGCGTTTGCTGCCGCTGCTTAATTGCATCGATGAACCATTTGGCCGAATCAAGCTTCTGTTTCACAAACTGAACAGCTTCTTTTAACTTTTTATCCCTTTGTGATGCCTTGTCATAATGTTCAAACATTTCCTGGTACGAGCGGCTTACTTTTAATTCGGGGGCGTTTTTTGAGTTTAAGGTAAGTATAAGGTGCCCGTCGTTGTTGGTGATATGGAAATCAGGAATAACCTGCATTTGTTTCGTATTAACCTCATTCGAATCACCAGGCTTTGGATTAAGCTTTAATATTTCGTTTACCACACCACGCAATTCGTTTGACGACATGTTTAATGATTTTTCGAGCTTATCGTAGTGCTTGCGGGTAAACTCATCCAGGTAATGTTCAACTACCCTTATTGCTTTCCTGATAATAGGGTCGTTAGGGTCTTTCTTCCGTAACTGGATCAGCAGGCACTCCTGTAAACTGCGCGCGCCAACCCCCGCAGGATCGAACGTCTGTATCACCTTCAGCATATCCTCTACTTCTTCGTCCTCGGCATTTACATTCTGCGAGAAGGCAAGGTCGTCGGTTAGCGACGGTATGGGGCGGCGCAAATACCCGTCATCGTCCAGGCTGCCTATGATCTGCTGGCCGATCTTAAAGTCCTTATCCGATATTGGAAGCAGGTCGAGTTGCTGCTGCAAACTTTCAAAAAATGAGTTTTGAACCGCAATGGGCATTTCTTTGCGCTCACTTTCATCCTCCCCGTTTTGGTCGTATCGCGATCCGTACTCGTTTACATTATCCTCCTGCAGGTAATCATCGATATTGAATTCATCGGTTTCGCCGTGTTCTTCCTCGCTGTTAAAATTATCGTCCTC
>JAICXZ010000411.1 GCA_025934475.1 Mucilaginibacter sp.
CGCATCTAAATCTGCTCCCTGGTGGCTATGGGCCTGCCGCATATTCGTAGGCGTATTGTTTATTTTTTCAGGGTTGATAAAAATCAACGATCCGCTGGGCTTTTCCTATAAGTTGCAGGAGTATTTTGCGGTGTTTCACATAACGTTTTTGGATGGGCTCGCGCTGACTATTGCTATTATTTTATGCGTGCTTGAAATTACGCTGGGCTTTGCTTTGCTTATTGGAGTGCGGCCGGCAAAAATAGCCTGGGGTTTGTTGCTGCTGACGATATTTTTTGGTTTCCTCACCTTCTATTCAGCGGTTTTTAAAGTAGTGCAAACCTGCGGTTGTTTTGGCGACGCTATACCGTTAACGCCGTGGCAGTCCTTTAGCAAGGATATGTTTTTACTGGCGCTGGTTATCGTTTTGTTTATTAATAAGAAAAGTATAACAACCCCGTTTTCGGACAAAACCGGCGACAGATTGTTGTTCGGCGGTGCGATTGTTTCCTTATTGATCGGCCTGTACACGTACAACTTTTTGCCGGTGATCGATTTTCTGAATTATAAAGTTGGCGCCAATGTTACTGAAGAAATGAGCACCCCGCCAGGCGCCCAGCCCGACCAGTACGAAATGACTTATCAGCTTAAAAATAAAAAAACCGGCGAGCAAAAGCAGATAGGTAGCACGGAATACATGAAAACCGGTATTTGGAAAGATAACAATTGGGAGGTGGTAGGCGATCCCGGACGAACGCTGGTAAAAAAAGGCTACACACCTAAAATACAGGATTTAAGCATACATGATGCCCAGGGGAATGATTATACTAAGGAAATTCTCGCTAACCCTTACTACAGCCTTGTGGTGGTAGCCTGGAATTTAAATGAAACGGATGAAGACGCCATTAACAGCATAAACGCAACGGCCATTAACCTGGTGCAAACCTACGGAACACACACCGTTTTGCTTACATCTACTTCCGGTCAGACTGCCGGGACGTTTGCAAAAAAGCATCATTTGGTGGCTGAGATCTTTTATGTGGATGAAGTGCCGCTGAAGGAAATGGTGCGCGCCAACCCGGGCGTTTTATTAATGAAAAACGGGACGATCATCAACAAATGGCATTATCACACTATGCCCGGGTATGACGAACTGGTAAAACAATATTTTCAGCATCAATAAACAATGATCCGTTACCTCCTACGCAAGCTGGTTTATGGCTGTGCCGTAATGCTCGGTATTGTGGTGGTGGTTTTTTTCCTGTTCAATATTTTGCCGGTGGACCCGGCGCGTATGACCCAGGGGCAGCGAGCGGATGTGCAGTCGCTACAGGCCGTGCGGAAGGAGTTCGGACTGGATAAGCCGGTGCCGGTGCAGTTTGCTTATTACCTGAATGATCTGTCGCCCGTTGGCTTTCACCTTAATACTGCCGAAGAACGACAGAAGTATCATTACGCAGAATTGTTTCCCATATCATCTGAGCGGGTCGTAGCGCTTAAATGGCCTTACCTGCGCCGCTCTTATCAAACCCATCGCGAGGTGGCGTCGTTACTTTTAGAGGTAATACCTAATACGTTGATATTGGCTACTACGGCGATGATCTTTGCCATTATCATCGGTGTATTGCTGGGCGTTAGCAGTGCCGTACACAAGGACACCTGGGCGGACAAACTGGCGATCGGTTTCTCCACGCTGGGAGTATCCGCGCCGTCGTTTTTCGCCGGAATCATTATCGCATGGCTGTTTGGCTTTGTGCTGAGCAAATATACGGGACTCAACATGTCGGGCAGCCTGTACACTTACGACCCATTCAAAGGAGAAGTAATTACCTGGCGCAATTTGGTGTTGCCAATGGTAACATTAGGTTTGCGGCCATTAGCCATTATTGTCCAGCTAACCCGCAACGCCATGCTGG
Source organism: Mucilaginibacter sp. (assembly GCA_025934475.1). GTDB lineage: Bacteria > Bacteroidota > Bacteroidia > Sphingobacteriales > Sphingobacteriaceae > Mucilaginibacter. The sequence continues at coordinate 1,896 of JAICXZ010000411.1, forward strand.
ATGAGTTAGGCAAGGACTACATCCGCACAGCCCGCGCCAAAGGCCTCAGCAAACGAACAATAGTATACCGACACGCACTCAAAAACGCGCTTAACCCGGTGATAACAGCTATAGCCAACTGGTTTGCCTCGTTACTGGCCGGTTCGTTTTTTGTGGAATACGTATTCGGCTATAACGGCTTAGGTAAAACCACCGTAGATGCGCTGGAGATGTCGGATTTCCCTGTAGTGATGGGCTCCATCCTGTTTATCGCCTTTATTTTTGTGGTGATCAATATTTTGGTCGACTTTGTTTATGTTTGGATCGATCCGCGGGTGAAGCTGGGATAGCTCATGGTTAATGGTTCATAGGTCATAGCCGCTCGTTTAAATAGCGAATTAGTTGGAGGAAAACAAAAACAAAACAGGCCACGGCCTGATATTTCTCATCGGTTTTATGGGCAGCGGTAAAACCACGCTGGGGCGCAAACTGGCTTCCCGGCTGGGCTATATGTTTATGGACCTGGACCATATTTTCGAAGCCCAGGAAGGCATGACTATAGCCGAATATTTTGCCAAATACGGCGAAGATGCCTTCAGGCAAAAAGAATCGGAGCTATTAAAGGGTCAGCCGTACCCGGAACATGCCATCATCTCCACCGGTGGCGGCCTGCCTTGCTTTTTTGATAATATGGACTGGATGAACGCCCATGGCAAAACCATCTACATAAAACTCACCCCCAAAACCCTCGCCGACCGCCTGGAAAATGAAAAAGATCAACGCCCGCTGCTACGCGAACGCCACGGCGAAGCGCTGGTTCAGTTTATAACAGAAAAATTGGAGGAAAGGGAAATCTTTTACGGCAAGGCTAATATAATTGCCAATGGACTGAGTTTAACGGCGGAAAGGGTGGAGGAGATGTTGCGGTATTAAGGCCATCTCTCAGGACTCATGCGATTGTCTAAAATTGACAATACAGTGATTTTGGTAGAGGATATGCGATAAAAAACAGAAAGTTGTTTACTTAGCACGGCACGACGCAAATTCTTGTCCTTTCCATTTTGCGGGTACATTTCTGGAAAGATTGTCACTTTCTTTTCAAACTTGGTTAATAGCTTATAATATCTTTCTAATTCACGTCGCGTGAAATGATTTAATATATAAAATGCAATAACTTGTGACTGTGCGATAGATTGATCGGTGAAAACAATAGTCATCGCTACTATATGCTTTTCATCCTTCTCCAAAACTCCTCGGCAGATACGACACGACCAGCGTCCGCATCGGCTATCCCTTTGCTTATTTGTTCTTTATAAACATCAGATAGGCCATCCCACCAATTCTCATCGGAAGATTGCCGTAAATCCTCCAATGTCGCTAGCATGTTCGAATCATTCAACTGGTTAATCCACTCAATCAGCACGGCCTTTGTCTGTTTTATTTCAGCAGTCGACATAAGTTTTTTAGTAAAATTAAATAATCTACCTCAAATACGCCGCATCTTCTTCACCATCTTTATCCAGCACTACTTCCACATGTTCTTTTAGTACGGTCGATAAAGCCATCCCGGCGAAATCCACCGTCATCGGGAACCGTTTATGGTTGCGGTCGATAAGGATGGCCGTACGCAGCTTTTTTAGCGGGATATCCCTGAATACAAAAAAGCCATAAGCGAGCGTACGGCCGCTGTTCAGCACATCGTCAACCAAAATAACTGTTTTGTTGGCACATATATCCAGGTCGAAGCTGAATTCAGCTTCCATTTTCGAGCTGTTTTTTTCGATCTCGATGCCAACCAATGTGCTTTTAAAATCGGCAATATCATCTAAGATCGATTTCAACCGTGCGGCCACTTTGCCACCGCTGGGCAGGATCGCCGCAATGATAATTTCTTCTTCTTCAAAATTATCCTCCAGGATTTGGTAGGCTATCCGAACGATCTTTTGCTGTATTTGGTGACTGTCGAGTATAAGTAACTGCTTGTCGGTCATGTTGGGCGTTGGCTTGCTTTAAAACAAAATAGATTTAGGCGATAGCAGGGTCTCATGACATTTGCAAGCCATCCCATATTGCGCCTCGGGGTTGAGGTAGTCGCCGTTACAAATTTATACAATTTAAATATCGAACGAAATTGAATTATTCCTTTGCATACGGATAATAAACAAAATTTGCCCCTTCGGGCACCACTACAAATATGCAAATGTACTCGTAAGGGTCTTTGTATGATTTTAGAAAGCGTTCTTTTAATATTGGTTTGATAACACCTTTTTCAACAAACTCCTCCAGCGTCGAAGCATGGATACTCCACTCCGAGTTCAGTTCAGCCCGGTCCAATATTACTTCGCCCAAACTCAACTCGTGCTGGTGCGCAATAAAAATGGGGTAGTTTGACAAGCCTTCCACC
>JAICXZ010000027.1 GCA_025934475.1 Mucilaginibacter sp.
GAAAATAGCAGTAAGCCCATCATAGCTGCCATCAATGGTTTTGCTCTTGGCGGGGGATTGGAACTAGCCCTGGCTTGTCATATCCGTATCGCTTCTGATAATGCCAAAATGGGACTTCCCGAAGTTACCCTTGGCCTGATTCCTGGTTACGGTGGAACTCAACGTTTAACCCAGTTGGTTGGCAAAGGCCGTGCTATGGAAATGATTCTCACTGGTGATATGATCACTGCTCTGGAGGCACACCAGTTTGGTCTGGTAAATCATATAGTCAGCCAGTTTGAGTTGCTGCCGCGAGCAGAAGCTATCATGAACCAGATCTTATCCCGGGCGCCTTTGGCCGTTGAAGCAGGTATCCGTGCTGTCAATGCATCGGTTCAAAAAGGCGTGAACGGTTTCGAAGAGGAGATCGAATTATTCGGCAAAAGCTTCGATACCGAAGACTTCAAAGAGGGAGTCTCCGCTTTTCTAGAAAAACGAAAACCCGCTTTTCGGAGCAAATAAGCCACTTTTTATGACAATATCCTGACCATTTCAAATAAATGGTCAAAAATAATTCATTGTTAATCAAACGATTGAATAATCGTGACATTGGGATGAAACTCCGTCTTACTTTTCGTGCTTTACTTTGTCGCCGTGTTCAAAACACATCTATTGAAAAAACATAATATCATGAAAAGTACATTCAAAATTTCAGCCTTAGTGCTCGCCTTTGCCGGACTGGCATTTGGCGCTCAAGCACAAACAAACCCTACATCTTCCACAAAAACAACTTCAGGATCAAACGGAATTATTTTAAGCGTCGGCGCCGATGCCGGTATACCTACCGGTAGTTTTTCGAACGCTTATAACTGGAACCTGGGTGGTTCACTGCAAGCCGACATCCCGGTTTTGAAAAATCAATTGTTCGTAACTGTTAATGCCGGCTATAACAACTTTTTCGGTAAGAAAAACATAGCCAATATTGATGGCGTCAGCATCGATGCTCCCAATGTACAGTTGCTGCCGGTTAAAGCAGGTTTAAAATACTTCCCGGTTAGTCACTTCTACATCCAGGGTGAAGCAGGTGCTGCGTTTGCTCTGAATAAATCAGAAGCAGGTTTCGATAACAGCGCAGCATTTATTTATGCACCGCAAATCGGTTATCAGTTTCCGCTGGGTGGCAAGAGCTATCTTGATGCCGGTGTACGCTGGGAAAGTTCAACCAAATTTAACAGCGCTATTGACGACAGCAAAGTAAATTTCTTTGGTCTGCGTGTTGCTTATGCGTTTGACACCAAGTAATTTCTACTCAATTAATTAAAGTAACGGGAGGGCCTTAACGGGCCCTTTTGTTGTTTTTTAGCCCAGAAATATAAAAATTAGACCTATAATTAAATTTTACCTTAAAAAATTAGCAATTTTGTATGTAACTTGACTTAGGTTTAATCCGTTTACCTGTCAAAATTAGCTAACACCCTGTTATGAAGAAAATACTCATCATTGATGATGAAGTGAATGTTGCGTTATTACTCTCCAAGTTTTTAACGCGTAATGGATTTGATGTTGCTACAGCGGCTACGGGGGCCAGCGGTCTCGAATTTTTAAAAAACGGCGGCTACGATTTAGTGCTTTGCGACTTTCGCCTCGAAGATACCGACGGGCGTGAGATGCTGAAAAGCATCAAAACCCAATATCCTAAAACGGGTGTTATCATCATAACCGGTTATTCGGACATCAAAATGGCGGTTGAGCTCATCAAGATGGGCGCATACGATTACATCACCAAACCGCTTTATCCCGACGAGATATTAAATACTATAAATAAGGCTTTCGAAACGCATCACGCTTTAGTTGATGAGCCGGCGGCGGCCGTTACCGTAACCAAACCTACAAACGGCAAAAAACCGCAACTGCCAAATACCGATTTTGTTGTTGGTACCAGCAAGGCAGCCAAGGAGCTGATGCGCCAGATAGAACTGGTTGCCCCAACTAACTACAGCGTAATTATCCTCGGAGAAAGCGGTACAGGTAAAGAATCGGCAGCTAAAAATATTCACCTGCATAGCCAGCGTGCCAACATGCCCTTCATTGCGATGGACTGCGGTTCGCTGACCAAAGAGCTTGCCGCCAGCGAATTCTTCGGTCACGAAAAAGGTTCATTCACCGGCGCTCTCTATACCAAGATTGGCCACTTTGAAATGGCCAATGGTGGTACACTTTTTTTGGATGAGGTGGGCAACTTGTCGTACGATATACAGGCAGCGTTGCTTCGTACTGTTCAGGAAAGGAAAGTAAAACGCATAGGCAGCACTAAAGAGATCGATCTTGATGTACGTATCATAATAGCTACCAACGAAAACCTGCAGGATGGCATTTCCAAAGGACGTTTCAGGGAAGACCTTTACCACCGCTTTAACGAATTTACCATTTACATGCCTGCTCTCCGTGAGTTGGGAACTGACATTATGCTGCTGGCGAATCATTTTCTGCAAATTGCCAATAACGAGCTGGGCCGCAACGTTACTGGCTTCTCGCCTGAGGTGGAAGAATGTTTCATGAACTACCGCTGGGCGGGCAACATCCGCGAATTAAAGAACGTGGTGCGCCGCGCTACGCTTATCACTGAAGGTGATATTATCCCTCTAAAAGCCTTACCGCTCGAAATATCAAATTATAAATCGACACCTGCCGCCGCTGTCGTCGCTGAGCCCGTCGCTGTTTCTGTTCCTGTCTACGAACCGGTAGCAGCAGCAAAGGAAGCACGCCACGACTTGAAGAACGCAGCACAGGAAGCCGAATATGATACCATCCTGAAAGTATTGCGCGAAGTAAACTTCAACAAAACAAAAGCTGCTGAAATATTAAACATCGACCGAAAAACTCTTTACAATAAGATGAAAGCTATTAACTTAGGCAAGTAATTATGGAAGAGTCACCAAAGGATAACGTTGCCGGCGAAAACAACAATCGCAGGATACGGCATGATATCCGCAACCAGCTTTCGAATATTAACTTATCGGTTGAGCAATTAAAATACGAAATACCTGATGACGCCACTTCAGATATCGAGTTCTATATCAATACCATTGCTGTAAGCTGCGCCAAAATCAACCTTTTGCTCGACGACATCGAATAAGTACCTGAAACTTAACATATTTTAACAGAAGCGCTAAAAACATTTTAGTGCTTTTTTGTTTATAGGGTGTACTTATTGCAATGGTCTCCCGATGTCAATTTTCAACCATAAACAGCGCGACAACATAATCCTGGTGGCTATAGTTATCCTGGGCTGTTTTATCCTTTACGCCTTATCAGGACTGTTCAGTTCGATTCTCGGAGCGATAGTTCTGTTCACCATATTCCGGCCTATTTACCTGGACCTCGTAGAAAAGCATCGCTGGAATAGATCGCTTACGGCCCTGGTAATCATGTTAACATCTCTCATCGTTATAGTGATCCCTTTTCTTTTTATGTGTATTATGATCGTCGGCAAGATCTCGGCACTCACACGGGACGGGCTACCCATTCAGGACTGGATCTACAAGATCGACATTTATGCGGCCCAACACCTGGGGCAACCTAAGCTTGCCGAGAGTACTTTGCAAAAGCTCAGCACGTTTTTAACGGATCTTTTTCCCTCCATCATTAGCAGTGCGGTAAACATTGTACTTACCTTGCTCGTGATGTATTTTTTGCTGTTTTTTATGTTCACACAGATGAAAGAGTTTGAACTGGCACTGGTAAAATATGCCCCGTTTCGCGAGCAGCATGCGCTTAAGTTTGCAACAGCGCTAAAGAATGTCACTTATAGTAATGTACTCGGCCAGGGCATTATAGCACTAGTTCAGGGCACTCTGCTGGGGATGGGATTCTACGCCTTTGGGATACCAGATCCCATATTTTGGGGAATGTTGGGTGCGTTAATTTCTTTTTTGCCTGTGGTAGGTGCGCCAACGTTAACCATCCCTACCAGTATCATTCTTTTCGCCAACGGGCATACCCTTAAAGGTATCGCCCTGCTCGCTTATGGCTTGCTGATCATCGGCAACATTGACAATATCCTGCGTATGATCATTAATAAACGCCTGGCCAATACCCACCCAATTATATCAGTAATCGGCGTCTTTATTGGCATCCCATTATTTGGGATTTTGGGGCTGGTTTTCGGGCCGCTGCTATTATCATATTTCTTACTTTTGCTGGAGATATACGAAACCAACCGGATGGCAGCCAACAGGCTCGAACGGATAAAAACCATTGGCGATAGCTGATTTAATGATATTATTTTGGCAGGCACGGGGGAAATACCGATATTGATGACAATTTAAAACGGTCCGTCTGACTAAATGTCCGCCTGGTAATATTTGGCAAGATATTTAACTGTGATAAAACAAATTAGTTCAACTTAAAATTATATTGATATGTCTGACAACTCGAAAGTAGTGGTTGCTTTGCTGGCAGGATTAGCGGCAGGAGCAGCACTGGGGATATTGTTTGCACCCGATAAAGGAACTGAAACCCGCGATAAACTAACTGACTCACTCAAGAAGCTTGGTGATTCGATAAGGGAAACCGCTGCCAACGAAATCGACAGCCTGGTTGGCCTTAAGGACAAAGTGGTTGACAACATCAAGAGCAAGATCAAAAACGCCGACGAGGAATACCAGGACGACCTGGAACACGCATAACAACTAAGGCCGGTCCCGGTATTTTTACCCGGGACCACACTATAAACCTATGGAAGAAGAAAAAAAGGAAACTCCTCCGCAACCCATCCTCGACCAGCTAAAGGAATACGCCGAAACTCAGATTAAGCTGGCCAAATATGAGGCCATTGATCGCAGCTCGAAATTTATGGCGAGTGTTATTACCGATATTATTATTGCGGTGATCTTTGTACTGGCTTTCCTCTTTATCAGCTTTGCGCTGGCGTTCGTGCTTTCGGCTTTGTTGGGTTCTCATTGGGCTGGGTTTGCCTGCATGGGAGGAATTTATATTATTCTTGCGCTCATCATTATCTGGAAAAAAGATAAGATCGAGATACCGCTTATTAACCTCTTTATTAAAAAATTCTTCGGCTAACCTATGGCTAATGCTACTATAAATAATGTAACTGAACTTCAGATGGAAATAGCCCGGCTGAAGGTGCAGCGCGAAGAGCAGGGAAAAGCTATTGGTCAGCGTTTTAGCTCGGTTGGCGCTACTTTTTCTACGGTAATGAGTCTGTTCCCAAAATCTACTAATAAGGGACAAGGCTCAAAATATGATATTTTCCACCAGGATATGTTTGGCGTATTATCGCGTATATTCCTGCCTTTTGCACTCAATAAAACGTTCTTCCGCAATTCCAATTTCATTGTGAAGGGTCTTATTGGGCTGCTTTCACAAAAAGCATCGCATTATATCAATGAAGATACGATTACCGGCGCATGGGGAAAAGTAAAATCTCTCTTCGACAAAAAGCGCAAAGACGTCGATTACGGTATTCCGCCGGAGAGTGAAGCATCTTGAAGGAGCCAGGAAGTCCGAAAGTCCGCATAAGTCCGAAAGAAGCTTAAAGCGAAAAGCCCGTAACGATACAAAAAAAGCTTTCTGCTTTAGACTTTCAGCTTTCTGCTTAATTTTGCCCACTAATTCCAAACTGTGGGAAAAGATAAATTAAAACGATTCGCCGAGGTGGCCACTTTTAGCAATGTGGTGCAACTGGATGCAGGGATACCTTATAAAGGTAATTGGGCCAAAGATTTCTTCAAAAACGATAATCCTCTTGTACTCGAGCTGGCCTGCGGGAAAGGCGAGTACACCGTGAACCTGGCGCGGCTGTTTCCCAGCAGAAATTTTATCGGCATTGATTACAAAGGCAATCGAATCTGGCGGGGTGCGAAGGATGCGCTGGAAGAAGGTGTAACCAATGTTGGGTTTCTACGGATACAGATTGAAACCATCCTCGATTATTTTGCACCCGATGAAATAGATGAGATTTGGATCACTTTTCCAGATCCTCAGCCACAGATCAGTCGCGAGAAAAAGCGCCTTACTTCGCCGCGTTTCCTTGAGAAATACAAAATATTGCTCAAGCCTTCAGGCTATGTAAACCTGAAAACGGATGATGACGGCCTGCACGCTTATACCTCAGAAAAAATTGAAGAGCTGGGCCTAAACCTGCACGTTCGCACCGAGGACTTATACAACTCTGACCACGCCGACGAGGTGCTATCGATAAAAACCTATTACGAGAAAAAATACTTGCAGCATAACAAGAATATCAACTACCTTAAGTTTTCATTTAAGTAAGTCTATGCCGGATCTGAATTTTTACGACAAGGTTTACCAGGTGGTGCGTCTCATTCCTCCCGGTCGCGTGACTTCGTATGGCGCCATTGCTAATTATCTCGGAACAAAAGGCTCCTCGCGAATGGTTGGTTATGCGATGCAGGCCTGCGGAGGGGCAAATCCGCCGGTTCCGGCACATCGTGTGGTTAACAGCGCCGGGCTGCTGACCGGCAAATTCCATTTTGGCGGCGATAGGATGGAGCAGATGCTGGCATCAGAAGGCGTAAAGGTAGAGAACGATAAAGTCGTAAATTTCAAGCAGGTTTTTTGGAATCCGACTTCAGAATTAGATATGTAATATTTTCTCATATCTTTACCTTAATCTTATCGTACCATGAAAGCAAATCTTATCGCGATAATCGCTTTACTTTTCATTATAAAAAGTGCATCCGCTCAAAATGTAACCTTAAAAGTAACGCTCGTTAATTCAAAATCAACAAGCTTTAATATCTGGATGCCTAATGCGTTGATCATTAAAAATCGGTCGAAGTGCCGTTAAATTCAAACGGTACCGGTAGCTATCGGTTTTCGCTGAATGGTCCGCAATGGGCTTATCTAAGGTGTCAAAACAGCGATGCTGATACCGCAAAATTCTTCGATTATGTTCTTTACCTGTCGCCCGGCGATGACCTCAATTTCAAAGCCGATTTTAAAATAAAAGATAATGGAATAGTGGTAACAGGTAAAGGCAGCAATAATAACCAGCCGCTTTTATCAATACTTGAGGGTGAAAGCGGCCGGCAATTCTACGGCGATACCTTACCGAACAGGATAATAGCTTTTGCAAACAAGCATCAGGCTGAGCTAAGATCTGCATTTGATAAATATACCGGCACCTACAAGCCAAGTGCTGATTTTATAAAGAAAAAAAACAGAACATTCTTTATGACGCTATAATTAGGTATTACGATTTCAGTGAAAATAATAAGTTCCAGATAGGTAATGCGTATGGAAATCCGAAAAATAGATGGAAGGCGATACAGGATAGCTTGTTTGCAACAGTAAAATTGAACAATGACGAGGCGCTTGGCTCGATGAATTACCCATATCTTCTGCGTACCTTTTTATCTCGCGAAAAAGAAAGACTTTGGAGCGTGCGTTATGAAAGCCCCGAACCCTTTTTTAAAGAATGGTACAATAGCGATGTATCGGTGGGAAAGAAAGAATTCGAGGCTGACCCGCAAAACCTTTTGAAGGAAAAGATAATCAATCACTACTTTACAGGCAGACCGGCAGAGTTCTTGTACGCTGTTCTGTTTGATGATGCAATTTTCGAACATTATCCCACAAATGTATTGGCGATTTTTGATAGATTCAGGCTAAAATATCCTCATAGCAAATATCTGGACAGCTTTCTTCCTGCGATAGATACCATTCGTCAGAAAGAAAACCATCTTACTCCCGACATGGTTTTTGTACCGGATAACGGCACAAAACTCGACAAGTTTGAAGATCTGTTAACCCTGGTTAAAGGAAAAACGGTGTTACTGGACATGTGGGGAACCTGGTGCTTACCATGCCGAAACGAGATTAGTGAAAATGGCCAGGCCATAAAAGAACATTTTAAAGGCAAGGGACTCGACTATTTTTACGTGGCCAATAATGATCTTAATCGCGAAGATCAATGGAAAAAACTGATCGCCTATCTCGACATGAAAGGCACCCATATCTTAGCCAATAAGAACCTTAGTAAGGATATAATGGCCAAAGTAAAAAGCAACGGTTACCCAACCTACGTCGTCATAAAAAAAGACGGCTCTTATGAACTTTCGAAGGCTGGTTATCCGATGAAAAGAGAAATATTGATCAAGCAGCTCGAAGAAGCTTTAGCTCAATGATACTCATCCCAAAATCAATTAAATCCGCTTAATCCCGGTTCAGACATATTGCAGCAATTCCATCCTATTTCCAAATGGATCAAGGAAAAAGAAGCGATCCCGGTCGGCCAGTTTTTCTTCTTCATAAGTTTTTACGCCGTTGTCTTCGAGTTGCTTCCGGGCAGCTTCCAGATCGGCTACTTCGAAGGCGCTATGGCGAGATGTACTCAACAGTCCGGGTTCTATACCAATGTGAAAGCCGATATCGCCTATCTCAAACCAATAACCCGGGTGACGGAACACAGTTGGTCGATCGGTAAGTTTCAGGCCGACTATGTCCGTATAAAATTGCTTCGCTTCTTCCAGCCTTTCCGGCGGAACGCAGATATGGATGTGATCAGCTCGTTTAAATTGTATCATTCGTGCTCCGCAAAAGTAAGCACATAATTGTTGTTATCGACGATGGAAAACTCGGTGGCGCCGTAAAAAGTTTTCTCAAGCCCTTTCAACACTTTTACTTTGTTTTTTATCGATTCAAAGAACTCGCGGATATTTTTCACATTGATGTATAAAAGCAAAGATCCCCCATCTTTGCGACTGATCTCCGGCAGATCATTTTCAAGACTCGCGAAGGTTTGAAACATGATCGTCACGCTGCCATTAACCATCATCGCCCAAACCAGCTCGTCGCCCTGCTCAGGTACCGACATAGTTACTTTAAAACCCAGCAATGTGTAAAGTGCTACGGTTTCCTGTATGTTATTCGTAAAAATATTAGGTGCTAAACTTTCCATAAGATATGGTGAATTGGTAAAAGACTAACTTTGAAGAACGACAATAAAGTTAAGAATTATTTTGGATAAAAGCTAATTTTTTTAGCATTTTTACTCCCGATAGCTTCATTGGCGAAAATCTATAATTCAGTAAATCTATAATTCAATAATTAAATCCCCATGGGAAAATTAGCAGACGATTTTAACGATTACCGCACCCGGATGAACGACCGCATCATGGAGTCGGCCAATACCAATATCAAACGGTTTTTTGCGCTTGACACCACCAGCTATGCCGAAGGCGCCCTGGACGTAAAAACCAAGGAAATGCTGGGCCTGGTGGCCTCTATGGTTTTGCGCTGTGACGATTGCATCAAATACCATTTGGGCAAATGCCACGAGGCAGGGGTGAATAATGACGAGATGAACGAGATTTTTATGATCGCCAATTTGGTGGGTGGATCGATCGTTATTCCGCATTATAGGAGGGCGGTTGAGTATTGGGATGAATTAAATGGATTGTAATTAGCCAAATTGTCATTGCGAGGGGGTTGTGGAAAGCCTGCGCTGCGAAGCAATCCAGTCGCATGCTACGACGAGGTTGCTTCGTCGTTCCTCCTCGCAATGACAAAGTTTTATACATTTTTTAAACCTTAATTATGTCAACTGAAATCAAACGCTGCTTATGGCCAGGGACCGATGAGCTCTATATTAAATACCACGATGAAGAATGGGGCAAACCTGTTCATGATGACAAAAAACTGTTCGAATTCCTCATCCTCGAATCCGCGCAGGCAGGGCTGAGCTGGATCACCATTTTACGCCGCCGCGAAGGCTATCGCAAGGCATTTGCGGACTTTGACGTGCAGAAAGTCGCGAAGTTTTCCCAAGAGGATGTCGAACGCCTGATGCAAGATACCGGCATCATTCGCAATCGCGCCAAGATTGAATCCGCCGTGAGCAATGCGCAGAGGTTTATCGAAGTGCAGAAAGAGTTTGGCTCGTTTGACAAATACATGTACAGCTTTATGCCGGATGGGAAGCCGATCGTTAATCATACCCACCAGATTCCGGCGAGTACACCCATTTCTGACACCATCAGCAAGGACATGAAAAAGCGCGGTTTCAAATTTTTCGGGACCACCATCGCTTACGCCCACATGCAGGCCGTTGGCATGGTGAATGACCATTTGCCCGACTGTAGTTTTAAATAGGATTACACCGATTATTTTTCGATTCCACTGATTAATGTAATTTTGGAAACATCGGCATTGGTGGCATCACTTTGAAAAATCGGTGCAATCATCAATAATAATCGGCGTGATCAAAAATTATGAAGAAGCTTTTCCTACTGGACGGCATGGCCCTCATTTACAGGGCACATTTTGCATTGAGCAAGACTCCGCGTTTTACTTCCGGCGGACTGAACACCTCGGCTATGCTGGGATTTACCAATACCCTGCTCGATGTGCTTAAAAAAGAAAGGCCGACTCACATGGCCGTGGTTTTTGATACAGATGCACCGACGGAACGCCACACCGACTTTGAAGGCTATAAAGCTCACCGCGAAGCTATGCCTGAGGACCTGTCCCAAGCCCTTCCTTATATCTTTAAGATTGTTTTGGGCTTTAATATACCGCTGATCACTTCGGACGGGTATGAGGCCGATGACATCATCGGCACCCTGGCCAAGAAAGCAGAAGCCAAAGGCTACCAGGTTTATTGTATGACACCGGATAAAGACTTTGCCCAATTGGTGTCTGATAATATCAAACTGTATAAACCCGGTCGCCAGGGTAACGAGGTGGAGATCATGGGTGTAAAAGAAGTGCTGGAAAAATGGGAGGTTACCGATCCAACCCAGGTGATTGATATTTTGGGTCTTTGGGGTGACGCAGTGGATAATATCCCCGGTATACCGGGCGTAGGCGAGAAAACCGCTAAGACGCTGATCAAGCAATATGGGTCGGTTGAAAATATCATCGCCAACAGCCATGAGCTCAAAGGCAAGCTACAGGAAAATGTACGCAATTTTGCCGAACAGGGCCTGCTATCCAAAAAGCTGGCTACCATCAACCTGAATGCGCCTGTAGAGCTGGATGAAGCTGGCCTTGAAATGTGTGCACCAAGTCGCGACCTGCTCGAACCGCTTTTCGCTGAGCTTGAATTCCGCACATTGGGCAAGCGCGTTTTCGGTGATGATTTCAGCATTACTGAATCCAAAGCCGTTGGTATCCAGACCGATCTTTTCGGTAACCCTGTTGCCACAGGTCGCACAACACTTACTATCGACGTGCAGGATATAGCCGAGCCCGAAACGCCGGAACCAGGAAAAAACATTTACAATACACCACACGAATATTACCTGGCTGATACCAAAGAAAAACGCGCTGAGCTGATAGCCACCTTAAAACAGCAAAAGGATTTTTGTTTCGATACCGAAACCACAGGAACCGACGCCAATGATTGCGAGCTCGTGGGCATGTCATTCGCTATAAAACATGGCGAGGCATGGTATGTGCCAATTCCCGCCGATCAGAAAGTGGCACAGACCATTGTCGACGAGTTTAAGGAAGTGATGGAGGATACCGCCATAGGCAAAACCGGGCAGAACCTCAAGTTCGATATCCTGATGTTCAAATGGTATGGCGTTGAGGTAAAAGGCGTGCTGTTTGATACGATGCTGGCCCACTATATCCTCGATCCCGATACCCGTCATAACATGGATGTGTTGTCTGAGAACTATCTTGGCTACAAGCCGGTCTCTATTACTGAGCTCATTGGCGCAAAAGGCAAACAGCAGGGCACCATGCGTGATGTGGAGATCGAAAAGATCAAAGACTACGCGGCTGAAGATGCTGATATTACACTGCAGTTACGCACGGTTTTCGAACCAAAAATAAAACAAGCCGAAGCCGAAAAGCTGCTCCATTCAATCGAGAACCCACTGATTTATGTCCTGGCCGATATGGAATACGAAGGTGTACGCATCGACCACAATACACTGAAAGATTTCTCGAAAGAGCTGGAGACGGATATCGCCAAACTGGAAAGAACGGTTTACGATAAAGCCGGTGTCCGCTTTAATATCGCATCGCCAAAACAACTGGGCGAAGTGCTGTTTGAAAAGCTGATGCTTGATCCCAAAGCTAAAAAGACTAAAACAGGTCAATATCAAACCGGTGAGGATGTGTTGTTGTCACTTGCCGCAAAAAGTGATATTGTCCGTGACATATTGGATTACCGCCAGCTGCAAAAACTGAAATCAACCTACGTTGATGCGCTGCCACAGATGGTTAATAAGAAAACCGGTCGGGTGCATACGTCCTACAACCAGGCTATAGCAGCAACGGGCCGCTTAAGTTCCACTAACCCGAACCTGCAAAACATCCCGATCCGCACAGAACGCGGCCGCGAGGTGCGCAAAGCTTTCATCGCCCGCGACGATAACCATAGTATTCTTTCCGCCGACTACTCACAGATCGAGCTTCGTATCATTGCCGAAATAAGCAAGGATGCAAATATGCAGGATGCATTTACCCAAAAC
>JAICXZ010000140.1 GCA_025934475.1 Mucilaginibacter sp.
GGCGAGGAGGGGGTATTTGTTGTATTACAACGCCAGTGGTCTGTTTTTCAATGGACAAAGATACGGTATGACGTTTTTTTGTACAAGTAAAAAAAAGATTACATACCTAAACGTCAAGATAATTTGAGTGGAAAAGCGGCATTGGCGGGCAAAGAACCACGAAAGAAATAGTACGAACAGTGCTATAAAGCCCGGCAAATAGCCCATTAGACACACCCGGTCATGACGAAGATGCAGTCGGGGGAACAAGTTACTTGATCAGCAACTTTTGAAACTCCAAACTGTCCCCGTAAAAAGCGTCGAAATCAACAACGTGGTTGATACCGGTAATTGTAGCTTTATCCGAGTGTTGCCATAGGAGCCATTGCCTCCCATTCACAGGTGGCATTTCGGGTTGATCGTAACTGGCGACCCAGAGGTGGTAGTCGTCAAAAGAGCCTTGCAGGTAGTCCTGGTAAAAACTGAGGCCTGAGTAGATGATTGGCTTTATTTTGGTTTTCTTTTCGACAGCAGTTAAAAAATCCTTTAGCTGCTTCCGCATTTCGTCTGGGGTAACTTTGTTCAGCTCTTCCACGTCGACTACCATCGGCAGGTCGCCTTTCTCAACCTTAACGGTTTGTAAAAATAATCGCGCCTGCCAGGCACCGCTTTTTGAGGGCTTAAAATAGTGATATGCTCCGCAGACGATGCCTGCTTTAGCAGCTTCGCGCCAGTTGCGCTGAAAGTAAGGATCGACGGATAGTACGCCTTCGGTAGCTTTGATAAAGGCAAATGTGATGCGCACGCTGTCATCTTGCATGGTTTTTACCTTTTGCCAGTCGATGGTACCCTGGGCGTAGGACACGTCGATACCATGAACAGCATACTTATCCGGGATGCGGATATTGAAACTTCTGTAGGTGCGGTAGTGCGGATTTTCGCCGGCGTTCCGCATCCAGCGCCAGGTGGAAGTAAAAAACTTTACAACGTAGCCATAATAGAAGGGCGAAAGCAGGATTAGCGCCACACCGGCAATAGCAATCTTAACCCCTATGGGCCAGCCATTCCTTTTCTTTTTCCGGCTGCCGGTTGTTCTGGATGAAACCTGTTTTTTCGGCACAGGCGATTTTTTTGACGCAGCCGTTCTTTTAGGCGCCCCCGAGGCTTTGTCTATCCATGAATTATCATTTGCTGGCGGCACAGCGCAAATTTACGAAAAAACGGCTTGCCCGTGTTAGTGAATCGTAACTACAGCGGCGCTTCCGGCAGGCATTTTTATTACCAGGCTGCCCTGAGAAACGGCCTTACTCTCCCCTGCACCCGGAACAAATGTACCATCGTCGTTAACAGAAGATCCCGCGAATTTAACGTCACTCTTATCATCCAGGGAGGGCGCAGTAAGTCGCCATATCCGTGCCAAACCAGCTGATTTGCCCACGTTTAACGTAAACTCAACATCTTTATCCATCTCTTTGTTAATCAGTGTCACGTTGTAATTGCCCTCACTATCTACACACGCGTAGGCGCTGCAATTGGCAATCGTATCGTCATTTATCGGCGCAGGTATAATCTTGCTTCCCGCCGAGGCATACCTAAAGGCCAGCATAGCATAGTATTCGGGCATTGCAGCAAATTTGCCGTTCATATTTAATATCGGCGAATAATATAAATTGGCCTTTCGCAGCGTCCCGCCATGAAAGTTAATGCCCTGCCCGTTCTTTGTTGCCACCTGCCACATGAAGTCCAATGCCCAGAGTGTCGCAGCAAACGTATCGCTCACGCCTGGTTTGCCTCCGCCCCAAATGCTGTTGCATTCGGTGATGCGGTAAGGGATTTTATATTGCGACGACTGGTTATTAAGATTATCCAGGTAAGCCGCCAACCCAAACGATGGACTTAATATATCTGCTTTGGTGATATACGACGCCGTGGCGGGACCGGTCGCATAAAAATGTGCATCCAGCATATTGAGGTTCGTGCTTTCGTCTTTTACAAAAAGATTTACCCATTCTGTGTTGTTGGCAACATCTGGTCCTGCAAATTGCGCTTGCGGTAATTGCTTTTTAATGCAACTGTAATATCCATCCCAGTCTTTGCTGTAAGTATATACATCATAAGTTGACGGCCGCAGCCCTTCCCGGCCAAACATATCGGGCTCGTTCCCAGCTTGAAAAGCATACAGGCGGGGCCCGAGGGCGTTTGCTGCATACGTTGCTTCATCCGAGGCAGCACCCTGGTCGTTATTGGACATGTTAAGCCCGAAGATAACCTGCCAATCAACAGCTTTGGAGAAAGCGGCAAGGCGGTCCACGTCAGAGGTTGTCAGCATACCGGGCCCGTCGGAAGCATTCCTTGGCTGCCCCGTCCAACCAATCAGATCACTTGTGCCACCCCCTATCCGGACAATGCCCGGCCCCAGGTTTTTGAGTAATTGAACGAGCGTAGTGTTATTTACATTTAAAAAATCAGGATCATTTGTGAGCAGATCGGTCTCCAAACTTAGTCCCTGGAAATTGGGCGAGATAGCATAGCCTGGATGACTCTCATCAAGCGTAACAATTACTGATTTTGCTTGAACGGGCGGCACCGGCGGTGAAGGCGGGGGAACGATACTGTTATTCTTATCTTTTTTACAAGCAACAAGACCAACTAGCAGGAGAAAAATCAAATGAGTTCTCTTGAGGCGATAACGTACATGCAGATGCGCAATACGTCCCAAAGGGTGATAAGGCATATTATTTTGTGAGTCTGTTTAGTTTGGATTACGGCCAAAAATAACCAAATGCAACAACCCGAATATAAAAAAATAAAAAAACCCTCGATACGCACTGCCATGAGGGTTTTTTGAAACCTAAACTTTTATCAAAGCCGGCATTAGGGAACCGCCTTTTATACTGGGTTAAACGTAATTGTAACACACATGTTACAATTAGATGAAATTAGTTTTCCACATTTTTCCGGTATACACAAGCCCTCGTTCCAGATGAAAATGTTTTATCTTCCAAAAGCGTCAAATAAAGCGGCTCATGTAGCTTCGTGAAAATCGGCTTGCCGCTTCCTAAAACCACGGGATGTACAGCTAGCTGATACTCATCCACAAGACCTGTAGCGATCAGGCTTTGTGCAAAACTGGCGCCCCCGTGAGCCAGAATATATTTCCCGGGTTGTGCCTTAAGCTTTTTTATTTCTTCAGCCAGGTCGCCGGTTGCGATGCAGGCATCGTTCCACGATTGCAGATTACCCGAGGTGTCGTCGATTCCGGTAAGCTCAATCGCGCCTTTCTGTGTAAATACGGCTTTGGGTATTTTATTCATCGGCTCTGCAAATGGCAAACCAGATGATGGCCAGTAGGCCCGCATACTTTTAAAAGTCGTGCTTCCCATAATGTGCAGGCCCGCATTCGATATTTTATCTAATGTCCATGCAGCGCCCTCGTCGCTCATACTTCTGGTCATCCAATTCATCTCATTATTCGGCCCGCAAACGAACCCGTCGAGTGTTATGGACATCTTTAAAATTAGCTCTCTCATAATTTTGTTTTTTTTGATACAGCAAAGTTATTTGTGCAAAAACGACACAATGGGGTGTTATTCCGACATTAGGGAGGGTGATTGACGGCGAAAAGCTATTCTTTAAAAAATACCCCCTACCTGAATGTCCAATTGGCCCGACCCGGATTGATATGGAGGTATAATTCATATATTTAGTAACCCGCCCGCTCATCAGTGGGGCACAAAATTTTAAAAAAATGGACCAATATGCATTAATTTTCAGGCACGAGGACGGGCACAAGGTGGCCTCGCCTGAGCAGATCCAGGTATGGATGAAACAAACAATGGACTGGATTGGCGGCATTGCCGCCAAGAACAAATTTGTGAGCGGCACCGGCCTCCCTTTTGACGGCGCCAAGATTGTGGGTCATGGAGGCGTGGTAACCGACGGCCCTTTTGGCGAAATCAAAGAAACCATCGGTGGTCTGATCGTTGTTAAAGCTGATTCAGTTGACGAAGCCGTAGAATTTGCCAAAGGTTGCCCGGTTTTACAGGGCGACGGCAATACGGTTGAGGTGCGCCGCATAGCCCGGAACGACGGCACCCATTAATTGGTCATGGAAGCGCCGGAATTGATACCAAATTTATTCAGGACAGAGTACCGTAAAATAGTTTCTGTCCTGTATAAACGGTTTGGCTTCGACCAGGTTGAAACTGCTGAGGACATCGCCGGCGACACTTTTCTAACAGCTGCCCAAACCTGGCCCATGCGAGGCGTTCCGCCCAACCCGGTAGCCTGGCTATACAACGTGGCAAAAAACAAGGCCAAAAATTATCTGCAGCGCGCAAGTACCTTTAACGAAAAGGTGAGCCCCGAAATCCAAAACGCATCTTCGGAGCTCTATGAAACAGACATCGACCTTTCACCAAAAAACATTAATGACAGCCAGTTGCAGATGATGTTCGCCATCTGTCATCCTTCGATACCGGTGGAGGCCCAAATTGGCTTGTCGCTGCGTATCCTTTGCGGTTTTGGGATCGACGAAATAGCGTCGGCTTTTTTGAGTAATAAGGAAACGATCAATAAACGGCTTTACCGGGCAAAAGAAAAGCTACGCGAAGAAAAAGTCAGGATCGAACTGCCAACTCCGGCTCAAATTGATGAGCGAGTGGAACCAGTGCTCCGAACCATCTACCTGCTTTTTAACGAAGGCTACTACTCCCTGAGCCAGGACCAGGTATTGCGGAAGGAGCTTTGCTTTGAAGCGCTGCGCCTTTGTCATATGCTGATCGAAAATAAGGAAACGAACAAGCCGCAGGTGAACGCCCTACTGGCACTAATGTGCTTTCATGCTTCGCGCTTCGACGCCCGCTTTGGCAAAAACGGCGAGCTGATCCTTTATGACGACCAGGACACCAGTTTATGGGATTCTGACCTGATTAGTCGGGGTGGTTATTTTCTTAATTGCGCCGCAACCGGCGATCAGCTCTCCAAGTACCATCTGGAAGCAAGTATTGCATACTGGAATACCCAAAAAGAAGATACGCAAGAGAAATGGGAAAACGTTTTGCAGCTTTACAACCAGTTGCTGATGATCGAGTACTCGCCTGTTGCTGCGCTAAACCGAACTTATGCGCTGGCAAAAGCAAGGAGCAAAGAACAGGCTATCATTGAGGCCGAACAATTGAAACTGGAAAACTATCCTTTCTATTTTTCGCTTCTTGGTGAGTTGTACGCAGGCATTGATAATGACTCTGCAAAAAAGAATTTTCAAAAAGCATTTGTCCTTGCTAAGAATCCCGCTGATAAACAGGCAATTCAGAAAAAGATCGACAAACTCGAATAAAAAAATTTATGCCCCTGTCCAATCCCGTCTGTTTCGGTCGTCATTGAGATATAAAAACAAATGAAAAATCTATCAAGATGACAAAGAGAATGAATTTTTACGAGAAGGCCGGCAATGCAATGAAGTCGCTCTTCAGTTTAGGCGGATACCTGGCAAAATCAAAGGTTGAACAAACATTACTTGATCTAATTAATTACCGGGTATCGCAGATCAACGGCTGCGCTTACTGCCTGGATATGCATGCGCAGGATTTACTGGTAGCCGGCGAATCGGGTCAGCGCCTGTTTGTGCTGGACGCATGGAGGGAAACTCCGTTCTACACCGACCGCGAGCGCGCCGCGCTGGCCTGGGCCGAGGCACTTACTAAACTCACAAACGGTCGTGTACCGGATGATGTATACGACGAAGTCCGGAATCATTTCTCGGAAGAAGAACTGGTGGACCTAACCATGGGCGTTGTTGCAATCAATTGCTATAACCGCATCAATATTGCCTTTGGCGTGCAGGCTGGTACTTACAAACCGGGCATGCATACGGCGCTGCTGCAGTAATGCGCATAAGGTGTCATGCTGAGCCCGTCGAAGCATGGAGCGCAAGGCCCGTCCCTGCCACCCTTCGACAAGCTCAGGATGACACCCTTTTTATTCTTCTTAAATGGCGCTACCTTGCATCTATGGACCAAACACTAAAATTTATCGGCACAATTCATTCTGAACTTAAAAACCTTGATGATTGCCCAAGGCAGGAGGATGAAGGTGCACCCGAAGCGACAATTGAAATATTTCCGGAATACCTGGAAGGCGCTCAAAATATATCAGAAGGCGACGAAATATTACTCCTTACCTGGCTACACCTCGGCGACCGGACCGTACTCAAATTAAAACCACGCAATAATCCTAATGCGCCAACGACCGGCGTATTTTCTACCCGCTCTCCGGATCGGCCAAATCCTATTGGTATCCATGCGGTAAAAGTGGTCTCTGTTGATGGTGCAATGATAAAAATATCAGGTATTGAAGCATTAGATCAAACGCCGGTGATTGATATTAAACATATCTGGCATTTTAAGGCGCAATAAATTAAATTTGATTGCGAAGCCTCACGCAATGAAAAAGATTCTGCTGCTATGCCTTTTAATCATACCCCTTGCATTGAAGGCCCAGGATACTTCGGGTAATCACAATGCGGACTCCTTAATAGCAAAGTTGACACCACGGGGCTATGTAACAGATTATGCAGGCACACTGAAGGAAGCAGAAAAAGATACACTTTCATTAAAATTGAAATCATTCAGTAGTCCTCAAACTGCGCAAATTGCAGTTGCCATTATATCGACAATAGGAGATAACAATATAATGACCTTCGGAACTAAATTGGGCCGTAAATGGGGCGTGGGTTATAAGGGAGTCAATAATGGTATTCTCGTACTTGTCGCCATAAACGACCGGAAGATGGCGATTTTAACCGGGAGAGGATATGAGAAGGTGGTCTCCAATGCCGCCTGCGATCAGATCATCAAAACCGACATGGTGCCCCGCTTTCGACAGCGTCAATATTATGAGGGGCTGAATGCAGCAGTTGACGATCTGATCAAATGCGTAAAAGGAGAATATAAAGTAGGTCAATAAAACCTATATGCCCTTGCAAATTCCCTCCCGGTTTGCTTAATTTTATGTAAGCAAAAGCCTGAACCTGCATCGAAAAGCAATAGAGATTAACACCTAAAATCGATCGTTATGAAATTCGAATGCAGCACAGAGATTAATGCCCCCATCAGCGAGGTGGTGGCCCTATTCAATAATCCCGATTATTACAAGGAGTGGCAGGACGGCTTTATAAGTTACGAGCCCATCAGCGGTACGCCCCGCACTACTGGTGCCAAGGCGAAAATCAACTTCGTAAGTGGCAGCCATAAAATCGAACTGACCGAGACCATCGAAGAGATGAATTTACCTAAAGAGATGATCGCCTTTTACGAGCACAAGCATGGCGCCAACACCATGATAACCCGCTTTAAAGAACTGCCCGGTGATCATACGCTTTATGTAACCGGCGTTGGCTATATGAAAGCAAAAGGGCTTATGCCAAAGCTGATGTCGATGTTCGCTGCAGACATGATGAAAAAACAGAACCAAAAGTGGGTCGATCAGTTTAAAGCTTTCGTAGAGGATA
>JAICXZ010000052.1 GCA_025934475.1 Mucilaginibacter sp.
AAAAAGAAATGATTGCTGAATGGCAACGCGCAAAAACCTACACTAAAGCATATCTCGACGCCATGCCCGAAGATGGTTATACCTACAAACCAACGCCCGAAATCAGATCATTTGCCCAGCAGATGCTTCACCTGGCAGATGGCAATTACTTGTTTGCATCGTCGGCAAGCGGAAAAGCAAATCCACTGGGTGTGACACTGCCTAAGCACGACATGGACGAAAAAACCATCGCTCAAACCAAAGAAGCTACCACCAGGGCTGTGATGGACAGTTACGATTTCGTGATTAATACACTACAGGATATGACATCTGAGCAATTGCAGGAAACCACGGCGTTCGGTAACAGGGGCACGTTCACCAGGAGCGGGTTGTTTGGCAAGGGATTCGAACATCAGACTCATCACCGGGGGCAAACCACTATTTATTTGCGCCTTAAAGGTGTAACACCACCAAATGAACGGCTATTTTAGCAGTTGCGTTATTTTCTTTTGCTTTTAAAAAACGACCGGATCAGATCGGCGCATTCGTTTTCGCGGATGCCGCCGGTAATGATGGTTTTAGGATGGGTGATCTTTTGATTCAGACGACCAAATCCCATGCGGGTATCATACGCACCAAAAACGATCTTCTGCAACTGGAACCAATAGGCAGCGCCGGCGCACATTACGCAAGGTTCCAAAGTAACGTACAGGGTGCACTCCTTCAAGTATTTCCCGCCCAGGTAATTCGCCGCCGCTGTAAGCGCCTGCATTTCGGCGTGGGCCGAGACATCGTTCAGCCGCTCGGTCAGGTTATGCCCGCGCCCGATGATCGTGCCCTTGCAAACTACAATGGCGCCAATAGGAATCTCGTCTTCTGCCAGCGCTTGTTTGGCTTCTTTGAGTGCCTCGTTCATAAAAAAATCGTCGGGCGATATGGTTTGCTCTTCGTCGAAAGTATAGTAGCGCATCAGATTAGTTTACTGCCATTGGGCACTTTTTGTTCTACAGAAGTTAAAACAATATCTCCGTTCTCATCCGCAAAGCCTGTTACCAGGAACTCGGACAAAAAAGTAGCGATCTGCTTTTTTGGGAAATTGATAACACCCACGATTTGCCTGCCTATCAGTTGCTCTATCGTATAGTGTTTGGTGATCTGTGCACTCGATTGTTTAATGCCAAACGGGCCAAAATCGACCTTGACTTTATAAGCAGGTTTTCGGGCTTCAGGAAAATCGGCCACATCGAGTATCGTTCCTACGCGCAGCTCTACCTTTTCAAAATCGTGCCAGGTTATGGTTTCCATGAAGCAAAGGTAAATGCGAAGTGCCAAATGCGGAAGTGGAAAAATGCAAATTGAATGAAGCGGGAAGTGTCATTTACGAAATGAAAAATTTAAAAAAATTTGCAATCGGCATTTCGCATTCCGACTTAAAAATCATTCCGGCTTAAACACTAATAATTCCGTTCTTAATCGCAAATATTACCAGTCCTACAAGGTTTTTAGAACCGGTTTTTTCGAATAGCCGTGCACGGTAGCCTTCTACTGTACGTACACTTAGGAATATCTTATCCGCTATTTCCTGGTTGGAGTATTCCTGGCAAACGAGTTTGAGTACTTCGACTTCCCGGTCATTCAATTCAATGCTTTGTTGTGGCGCATTATCATGGCCAGGGCCCACCAATTGCTTAATCAGGGTAACAGAAAGATGCTCGTTGAAGTAAAAGCCCTTGTTATGCACCGTAGTGATGGCTTCGATGATCTCTTCGGGCTCCGCATTTTTCAGCAGGTAGCCTGACGCGCCCGCTTTCATCATATCAACAATGTATTTGTCTTCGTTGTGCATCGAGAGCGCCAGCACTTTAATATCTTTAAAATTCTGATGGATGTGAGCGGTTGTTTGCATGCCGTCCATTTCGGGCATCTTGATGTCCATCAGTATTACATCGGGGGTGCGCGCAGCCAGCTGGCCGATCAATTCTTTGCCATTTGAGGCTTCAATGATCAGGTTAAGATCAGCGCAATCTTCCAGCGTAGCTTTTAGTCCGTTTCTAAAAATTTTGTGGTCGTCGGCAATGGCTAGATTTATCGGCTTCATACATAGGTAATTTATGGATAAAGATATTAATTAAAAGTTTATCCGCGCGGTAAAGGAACATTTATTGTAGTGATGGTACCGCTTAACGGTTTAGAGTATATGTCGATCTTTCCGTTGATCAATTGTACGCGGCTTCGCAGGTTCTTAATGCCGAAACCATGTTTCACGCTATCTATATTAAATCCGATACCATTGTCTCTGAAACTCATGATCAGCGTTTGCCCGTTCCTTGCTAATTCGACGTGAATGGCGCTTGCCTCAGAGTGCTTCACCGCATTACCAAACAGTTCCTGGGCTATGCGGTAAAGGGTTAGCTCGATGGCAGAAGCAAAGCGTTCATTGGTCAGCTTCCTGGTAAAAGTAACCTGTATCGGCGTGTTGGTATCCATTTTGGTACAAAGAGCCTCGAGCGCGTCAACCAGGCCAAAATCAGTTAACACTGGCGGCAGTACATTGTGGATAATGTTTCGGATTTCCTGTATACACTCGTCGGTGAGTTGCCGCGTTTCGGCCAGCATTGCGTTCTGTCCCTCGCTCAGGCGATCGATCTTATGCAGTTTTAGTTTGATGGCCGAGAGTACCTGACCTACACTATCGTGCAGATCCTCGGCCAGGCGTTTTCGTTCGCTCTCCTGCGCGCTGATGACCGCCTTCAGCAATTCCTGCTGACGTTCATCTTCAAGCCGACGCAATGCCACCTGGTTCTTGATCATTTTACGCTGGTAAACGATCACGAAAAAAAACAGACCGGCAATGAGCACCACTACCACCGATGTACCGATGATAAGGACTGGAACTATGTTATTTTCTGGGGCCGGCACAGTAAGGCGATTGAGAACAACAAATTAGCGATTATATTAGTAATATTTTGTATGAAAAAATATTGCGCCCGTTCGGGAACTGGAATGCGATCAATGAGCATCACAACAAAAATATTGATTGAAAAATAGAAAAGCACTGCAGCATTGAACCAAAAAAGTCCTTGTTTTTCGATATGTACAAACTCCTGCCTGTTAAGTAATTGGTAAAAATAAACGAGGGAAAGCAAAATAAATGCGATACTGGAGGCTGTATTAGCTTCGGTAGGATACTCTTGTATGTGTCTGAGAAAAAACAAGGTAATGGCCAGTGCCAAGCCACAGAGGATAAGCGTAAGCTTTTTTGCAAAAGCGACTGAGAAAGCCTTGTAATATATAGCGCAGAAGAAAATTATGTTAATAATTACGAATACATGAATAAAGGGCATGTTATTTTTTATTCCCCAATTGATCAATTGGTTTAATAAAATATCGACCAAAGCGGATACCACAAAGAAGACTCCGATTATTTTCATCAGTCTGTCAAGCCTTCGGAAATTATATATAAAGGCAGCCACGGGCAGAAGGCCCGAGTAAGTTGAGATAATTTCTAAAATATAACCGAAGGACATAACGAATGTACTTAACTGCCGGTAAGTGCGTTTTGCGGACAACCGATTGATCCAGGGCATGGATAAGCTTGTTCGGCCAGGATGTTTGATGAAGTGTTTGCTGCCGCAGCTCTTGCAGCAAAAATTTGCGGTTCGGAATTGTTTGCAGTTACACCGGCTTGGTTGTTAGTAGGCAACAAATCCATTCCCGTTGAAGTAACCGCCGAAAGTATAAAGTGATCTTCGCCAACGCCACCTGCCAATGTTTTCTTCAAAAAATTGGCTATTGCAAAAATGAACCGTTGCCAACCATTAAGCTTCTGGCTATTTCCATAGTAAATGCGTATGCCCAGGCTGCCTGGCTGTTGCAGCAGCCGCTGAAGAATTTCCTGGCCAAAAAATTGTGAAATTGAACCATGCGGATTGCGTTGACGATGGTTTCTTGTCCATTCAGCCGCTATGTGTAGTTCAATTTCTGCTCCTTCCTTTCCTGTGATGGGAGCTCTTTCTATTGTTTCCATGATTTGAAATGAGTGATTTTGAGGGTTTTATTTTACTAAAATTAGGATTATTTAGTTACTTATTAACAAGGGGTTATGAAAAGCACCCAAACTATTTCTCAAATCAAAACTTTGCAAACCATTGACTTACAGCGCAGTTTTTCAATGCGTTACGGGTAACGCTCATCCTATATTGCGTAGTTTTACGCAGTAGATTCAGTATTGCTACGGGGGCTGAAAAACCGTGCAACCCCCCCATCGGAAGTTATATTTTCTATCTCAATTGCATGTATAGCAATGCCGCTATGACACCTCCCAGTATGGGGCCAAGAATCGGTATCCATGAATAGGCCCAGTCGCTGGTGCCTTTACTTTTGATGGGTAATATCGCGTGCATAATACGCGGACCAAGATCGCGCGCGGGGTTAATTGCATAGCCGGTAGTGCCGCCAAGTGAAAGACCGATGGCCCAAACCAAAAATGCCACGGGCAAAGCGCCGACGGAGCCCAAGCCAATCTCTGTCTTGGTTGGAACGATTTCCGCTTTGGTTACATAGAAAACTACAAACACCAACACAAACGCCCCGACGATCTCGCTGATAATGTTGGACGCATAATTTCTCACAGCAGGGCCAGTACAAAAAACGGCAAGAACTGAACCGGGCTCATTGGTGCGCTGAAAGTGGTTGTAATACATGGCCCAAACTAAAAATGCCCCCAGAGCTGCCCCAAGCATTTGAGCGAGAATATAGGAGGGGACATCTGCCCACGCAAACTTACCTGCAACGGCCAATGCTATGGTAACGGCCGGATTAAGATGTGCACCGCTGTAGGGACCGGCAACCGTTATCCCCACAAAAACACCAAGCGCCCAGCCGGTGGTTATAACGATCCAGCCGCTATTATTGCCTTTGGTATCATTTAAAACGACGTTTGCCACCACGCCATCGCCAAGCAGGATGAGCAGCATAGTGCCGAGTAGTTCAGCTATAAAAGGAGTCATTGTTTATTTGGGTTTAGTAATTGGTGTTATTTTAATATCGTAAAAACCTATGTCGATGAGCCGGCGCCAGGCTGAGGGCTGCGCGAAGAAAAATCTTTTCGAACATGCGTTACGGTATGCCCATTCGAAAAGATTTCTCCTCGTTCCTCGTCGAAATGACATAAGCTAGTTAAATTACGTTTCGCTCCATGCTTGGGCTGCCTTAACCGCGCGTTTCCACCCCCTGACACCTTCAGCCACTGCCGTAGCGTCCCCTGCGGGAATGAATTCCTTCTCCGCTTGCCACAAATCTTTAATCTCGTCTTGGCTACTCCAGTAACCTGTTGCGAGCCCGGCCAGGTAAGCGGCACCAAGTGCCGTAGTCTCAACTACATTCGGACGGATAACTTTACATCCCAATAAATTTGCCTGGAACTGCATCAGCAGGTTGTTGGCTGTGGCGCCACCATCGACGCGTAGTTCGCTGATGGGTACGCCGGCGTCGGCTTCCATGGCCATGAGCACGTCCATTGTTTGATAAGCGATGGATTGTAATGCCGCGCGAGCTATATGGCCAGACGTTGTACCACGGGTCATGCCCACAAGGGTTCCGCGTGCTTCAGCATCCCAATAAGGCGCACCTAATCCGGCAAAAGCGGGCACAAAATATACTCCGCCCGTATCCGGCACGCTCAGTGCGAGTTTCTCTACATCAGATGAATGCTTAATTATCCCCAACCCATCGCGCAGCCATTGCACTACTGCTCCTGCTATGAAAATGCTACCCTCGAAGGCATATAGCGTTTTCCCGCGAATCTTCCATGCAATAGTTGTAAGCAGATTATTTTTCGATTCGATAAAATGCTCACCAATGTTCATCAGCATAAAGCAACCTGTGCCGTAAGTGTTTTTTACCATACCATTGCCGATACACATCTGCCCGAAAAGCGCCGCATGCTGATCGCCGGCAATGCCAGCGATGGGTATTTTGGATGCAAAAATGGTGGTGGCAGTTTCGCCGTATATCTCGCTGCTTTGTTTGACCTCGGGCAGCATACTTTTAGGAACATTGAGTAATTGCAATAATTCGTCGTCCCACTTCAGGGTTTTGATATTGAATAACATCGTACGACTGGCATTGGTCACATCCGTTGCATGCACATTGCCTCGCGTGAACTTCCAAACCAGCCAGCTATCTACTGTACCGAAAGCCAGTTCTCCGGCCTCGGCTTTGGCACGAGCGCCGGGCACATTGTCTAATATCCATCTGACTTTGGAACCGGAGAAATACGCGTCGATTACTAAACCGGTTTTCGATCTAATCAATTCGCTATGCCCATCATTTTTGAGCTGATCGCAGAACCCGGCTGTGCGCCTGTCCTGCCAAACAATGGCGTTATAAATGGGTTCGCCTGTATTTCTATCCCAAACAATGGTAGTTTCGCGCTGGTTGGTAATACCAATGGCTTTAATGTTGGAACCATTGATACCCATTTTTACCGTTGCCTCGGCAGCTACGCTGGCCTGTGAAGACCATATCTCGTTGGGATCATGCTCCACCCATCCCGGCTGCGGAAATATCTGCGTAAATTCTTTCTGGGCGACCGATCTGATCTGCCCCTGGTGATCAAAAACAATAGCGCGCGAACTGGTTGTTCCCTGGTCGAGGGCCAAAATATATTGTTCCATTAAAGGCTTATTACAATTGGTTTATAAATCTACAGTATTGGCTTTACGAATGCAATAAATATGATTGTGCCAATTTCGTAAATGCTGCCACCTGCTCTTTTTCCCATGCCGTATCATTTCCAAGCTCGTTTGCCATCAGTTTTGCTGTTAAAGGTGCAGCTTCGATAGCCGCATCCGCATCCAGGAACAACAAACGCACACGCCTCGCCAGTACATCTTCTACCGTTCGCGCCATTTCGTTTCGGACCGCCCAGGCCACTTCGGCCTGCAAATAATCATAAGCAGGGTGTAGTCTTTCTCCCAGCTCCTTGTTTTCTTTTACCAACCCCAGTACCTTTTCTCGGTCGCTGCCATAAACGTAAAGGTGATCGTCCCAATCCGATGTCCTCGTGTGGCCGTGAATCGGAAGTGTTTTGGTTTTGCATGGAAGCGGTTTGCGACCGGCTATTTCGATGGCTCTGTCTACCGTGTCCTCTGCCATTTTGCGGTAAGTTGTCCATTTTCCTCCTGTGATTGTGATCAGGCCCGATTCGGAGAAAATAATCTTATGGCTCCTTGATATTTCTTTGGTTTTAGACGATTCATCTTGTGGAGCAGCCAGTGGACGCAAACCTGCAAACACGCTCAACACGTCTTTGTGTTCAGGTACCTTGGTTAAATATCTTGCAGCCGTTTTCAATATAAAATCGATCTCCGATTCACGCGCGACTGGCTCGAGGCTATGCTGTTTTAGAGGAGTATCCGTAGTACCCACAACCAATTTGTCATGCCACGGAACCGCAAAAAGCACACGGCCGTCATCAGTTTTGGGTATCATCAAGGCATCATGTGTTGGCAAAAAGGATTGATCCAGCACCACATGCACCCCTTGGCTGGGTTTTACAAGCCGCTTCTTGCCGGGTGAATCCATTTGCAGCAGATCGTCCACAAAAACACCTGTGGCATTGATAATGGCGTTGCCTCTCAGCTGATAAGATGTTCCTGTTTCAATGTCTTCTGCTGTGACGCCCGATATTCTTGCTCCGGATTTTTTGAGCCCGATTACTTTAAAATAGTTGAGAACCGTAGCGCCCTGCTCCTGGCAGGTTTGGGCAAGATTGATAGCTAATCTGGAATCGTCAAACTGACCATCATGATAAATAACGCCTCCACGCAATCCTTTCGGGTCGATGCCTGGCAGGCGTTCGATGGTTTCCTTTTTTGATATTCGCCGGGTTTTACCAAAACTGAGCCTACCCGCTAACAAATCATACACAGCAAGACCCAGGCTATAAAGCACCTTATCCCACCAACTGTAGCACGGAATAATAAATGCGACATTTTTTACCAAGTGTGGTGCGTTTCTGAGCAGGAGCCCGCGCTCACGCAAGGCTTCACGTACCAAGCCAATATCACCCTGAGCCAGGTAGCGAACACCGCCATGGACCAGCTTTGTGCTTCGGCTCGAGGTACCTTTGGCAAAATCGGCTTGCTCCAATAAAAGTGTCTGATAGCCGCGGGAAGCCGCATCCAACGCAACACCAAGACCGGTGGCACCGCCGCCAACAACGATGAAATCCCAAACCTTATTTGGTTCGCGTATCGAATCTATAAGGGTATCCCGTGCAGTTAGCATGGCGAAATATAAAGTCTTAAACGCACGGGCATGTTAATTTGATGAGATCAAATTGAAAAAAGTATATAAAGATTCAGCCATTTTATCTGGTGCCGGTCGTATCTGCTTCTTCTTTCAATTCATCATCCTTTTTACCATGACCCAGGTGTATCTTCGGATTAGCCTGTGTACCGGTGATGGTCATCGGAATGCCGAAAATGCCCAGTGGCGGCAGTCCCAGCCTGAATTTCAGGTTCAGGTCGCCGTTAAAGCTTACCTGCCCTTCAAACCGTGGCCTGAAACCGGCGAATCTCATCTTGGTACGCGCTATCGTGATAATGTTGTTGTTAATGGTTGTTTTGATGTCCACCTTGGAGGCGTCATTCGGCTTAGCCAGACTATCTTTACCGGTTTCTTTGGCGACAGCTCCGAATAATCTGAATCCCTTGAGCTTTACTTTTTGTACCGACAGTACACCCCCGCCTTTCAAAGATGGATAAATGGGGTGCATGTTTTTGTCAAGCTTACCACTTAGCTGATAATCCAGCGAAACAATGCCCTGTGCGCTCTTGGCAGATGTTGCCATGTCGCGGAAAAGTTTGATTTGGTTATAAGCCTTTTGGATATCAAAATTCTGTGCGTTGATATGGTAATCAAAATAAGCTCTTTGAGCGTTAACGCTGCCGTAAGTCGCATCCATCACGACAGGTGCGTCTACCAGCGTAAATCCTGCCTGCTTCAAAAGGATTTGCCCATTGGCAATTGTCATCTGCCCTTTAACGTCATTGATGTTGAGTCCCTGGTATTGCACCTTTTTTACATCGGCAGTGAAAGTGAGGTTAAGGTTTGATGGAACCAGCACCACCCCTGAAGCAGCACCGGCGCTTTTTGCAGGCTGGACCGCGGCAGCGGGTTTTGAATTAGCTGAAGGCGGCGGCCCATCGGCGAACGCCATAAAGTCATCCGCGGCAATCAGATCGCTTTTGAGATTAAAGGTACCTGTTAGCGGTGCGTTGGATTTCATCGCATAATCGATCACATTGGATAAAGCGCCATCCAGCACAATAACCGACTTACCGTAATTAGCCGTAAAGGCATCAAACTTCATCTTATCCTGGTTGAAGCTGAACAAACCTGTTTTGATCACGAATGGTTTCGGGAATAAGTCTGAGGTCAGGGCCAGGTCCTTTACCTTCATAGTACCGGAATTAAACAATTGATCGTAGCGTCCGGCGGACGCATCGCTTTGCTTGCCTTTAAGCGTGAAGTTGGTAGTGATCAAGCCGCTCACACCGTAGCCCTTAACAGCGAATACCTTGTAGATCTTGCCAATATCCAGTGTGCCCTGCGACTTGATATTGTATTGCAGGTCGTTAAAATTTTTCAAATCGGCTTTTAAGACAAATGGCTGTCCCTCAAAAGTGAGTGATACGGGCTTGATGTTTACTTTCAACCCGCTCAGTGAGCCCGTATTATCCGAGATATCGGCATTGATCTGCAAGTTTTGGATCGGATCCGGGTAATATTTCGTCCTCACATAGCCGTTTTGCAGGTTAATGTTAGCCTTCATCACCGGAAAGATCTTGCTCTTTGGGATGTACTTGCCTTTAGTCTGCATATCGAAACTCAGGTTACCGCGCAGGTCGGTTCCCTTTACCGGGTATATCTGTTTCAAATCATCCAACCTAAACCTGGCCTGTAAAGCCGCATCCATCGCCAAACCGGAGGTATTGCTCATTTTAAAATAGCCTTTCAAA
>JAICXZ010000806.1 GCA_025934475.1 Mucilaginibacter sp.
CTTTGCTACGACCCAATTGGTTCAGCATTATATTGACACCTTGGGAGTGATGCATTTTGGTGGGCGAATAATGATCATAGGTACTAAGGCGGCATTAAAACTTATAAATAAATATTTTCCGAAATGAAAAATAAAACTAAAGAACTGGATGTCGATTTCATTGGCGGGCAAGGTTCGCTAACCAAGGAAGAAGAGAAACAAATAAGTGAATTTCTAAAATCGCAAAAATTGTTGCAGGATAAAAAGCATTTTAACAAAACTGGGCAGAAAAAGAAAAATAAAGCTGCTGTTTAAAGTTTAAAACTGATTGAACGTCCGTGGTTTTACCTTTAATAATCCGAACGCTGCCAAGCACTTGGGGTTGCGGGTCATCGTTCTCGGTATAACTGAATAGATATTTTTGAGATATAAGAAAAGCAGCTTTGAGGCTGCTTTTTTGTTCTTATACTAGTCCAGGTAAGTCCGAATTCATAGCATCAGCCAATTGCGCCATCACCTCCGCCTATAAATATCATACCCCGTCGCAATCACCCTATATTTAAACACTGTCTTCACAAGAATATACTTTTCAGGGTCTGGCGCCGGGAAAGCATCCGATTTGAATACAACCATGTATTGCTCACTGCCCGCGGGGCATTGTGTTACCTTGTCGCCCCGAAGTTTACAGAGATAATACCAGTAAAAACATTCATCCGAAAATCCGATGCTGCTGCTTTTGGGGATGAAATCGATGCCCCCTGTTTTGAGCAGACCATATTTAATATTGATGTTGTTATTGTAAAGCCCGGCACTAACGTTGGCCCGATTGCCGATAAAAAAGCAGATGCCTATACAAATCAATGAGAGGGCGAGTATAGCGTTGGCAAAAACCCGATTCCTTAATTTTTCAAAAACCAGGTATAGCGCATAAATAGTTAAACCCAGCGTAATATTTACATGACCGATCATTGCACGGTCGATAGGATAGATCCTCATCACAAACGCCAGGATAATACAAGTGACCCACATTGCCAGGTAAAAGAAACCACATAAAATAGCTAGACGGTTCTTATAAAAAAAGAAAAAGGTTAACGGCAAAAGGAAGCAAATTGCCGCGACGCTTTTGTATTTTGGGCTAAAATCGGATGTGTAAAAGTTGAGATAATCGGCGAAGATGCTTTGGCTCTTCAGGAAAAAATCATGCATGTTTTTGATCTGCCCGGCCACATACTGATTCCCCGCCACAGCATGTATTCCCGAAAAACAGATCGCCGGCAAATAAAATAGAAAGACAATCAGAACGATGATGGCTTGCGACTGCCAGAATCTGCGGTCAAATGTTCTATTGAAAATCCCCCAAAACAAACCCAATCCCAGCAAGGCAGTGTGAAAATAAAGGAACGCTGGAATGCAACAATAACCGGTAACACATGCCAAAACATAATAATAAAGCCAGGCAATATTTTTAGTGTTGAGGTATTTGACAATTGTAAAAAATGCAAACCATTCTGCCAGCGCATATAATTCGTATCCCCGGGCTTCGAACCCAAATCCCCAGATGGGGAACTGGAACGTAATTACAACAGTCGCGAATACCAATAATGCCTTGTTTTTGATAAAGGCCGACAGCCATGCAAAAACGATAGCCATGATACCCCAAAAGCAAACCAGCGAAATGATCTTCCCGGTAAAAACCTTATCATCCGCAAAATGAAATAACACGCTGTTTAATAAATTGAAAAGGATATGATTATTTGGTAGCATGTAATACGACAGGGTCTGGAACGGCGGCAGCGAAGCACAATTGACTGCCGAGAATACCTCATCGAAGCCCTGGTGTACCAATGAATTACCCCAAATCCATCCCACTGTTCCGACAGCGATGCATAACAAAATCAGGTAACCATTTTGCTGTGAAAATTGAAGCTTTAGAGTTTTGCCCGGTCGTTTTAGCCGTTTGAATAGGATAAACAAAAGATATTCATATACCAGCAATCCGGCGAGACAAAAGAAGTTTCCCTCCGATTTGGTATGCAGATTAAAAAAGTCATCAAGCCAGTGATCA
>JAICXZ010000130.1 GCA_025934475.1 Mucilaginibacter sp.
GTCCTGGCTTTAGCGAATAGGAAGTATCTGGCTTGTAGCTTTCGGGCAGGAAGAATGCCGAAGCCAGCAGCACCAATACTGCTATCGTAAGCAGCACAATAAAAACCGACTGCCAGCCGAACGCTAGTGTCAAATAGCTTCCGGCAGTAGGCGCCAGCAGCGGAGATGCGCCAAGTACCACAAAAAGCAGTGCATAAACTTTAGCAATATCTTTTACGGGGAATAAATCGCGCACCATGGCTATACAGGCAACCTGCGCCGCACAACCACCCAGTGCCTGGAACAAGCGCATGGCGATGAGCATTTCGACCGAGCTTGATAAAAAACAACCCACCGAAGCAATTACATACAAGCCCAGGCCAAAATAAAGCGGCACTTTACGGCCAAACCTGTCCATCAGCGGGCCATAAAGTAGCTGACCAAAAGCGAGACCGATGAAATAACTGGATAGCGATAAATCGACGCGGGATGTTGTGGTGCCCAGCGATTTGGCAATATCACCAAATGCCGGCAGATACATATCGATCGAAAACGGGCTAAGCGCAATCAAAAAGCCGAGGATCAGCACTAGGAATATGTAGCGTTTTCTTGTCATAAAACTATAGGGAACGGAAGGCCGAAGATCGTGCCAATTTTTGTTTTTAAAAATAATGGGATTGTTAAAATTTGAGTTATCCCGTCTGGTCGAATGACGATCGGGTGTGAAGCTTCAGGACAAATTGATTAGTCGTTTGTGAGGACACAAACGACGGTAGAAGAGAGGACACAGACGATGGAGGAAGATCGAAATAAAAATGTAAATTTGTTTATGACCGTAAAATATTTGGTGGATAAGAGCGGAAATCCCACAGATGTTCAGTTATCTATTAAGGATTATCTTCACTTGTTGGAAAGAGCAAATGAATTGCCTGATTACGTAAAAGAGGGTATAAAAAGAGGTCAGGAACAAGCACGAAAAGGCTTAACCAGATCAACTGAAGAGGTAATGCAAAAATATAAAAAAGCGAAATGAGCTTAGAAGTTCGATGGACCGAAGAAGCTGAATTCACTTTTGACCATATCGTTTCTTTCATTGAAGACCAATGGGGCGAAAAGTCTTCTGAAAAATTTATCAATAAAACCAAAAATTATTGTCAAGTATATCCGCTTACCCTTTCTTATTCCCCGAATCTGATATTGTAGGAGTAAGAAAGGCTGTAATTACCAAACAAACTTCTGTGTTTTACGAAATCTATACCGATAGAATTATGTTAGTATTCTTCTGGGATAATCGGCAGGATCCACTGTTCGCATGACCTCATCCAGTTGTTAAAGGCATTCTGTCCAGGCCGTTATTTTTATTTCAAGACTTAATCAACTCATGCAACCTCCCCCACTTCGCCTCTTCATTAGCAAACAGCTGATTGTCGCCCATTTCACAAAGCGCTTTCAGCATTAGAAGGTGACGTGCCCAGTGGAAATTGCAAATGGTAAAAAACTCCGTCATTTCGGGCCATTTGCTGTGTTTGAAATTCAGGATACAAACGTTATGCTTCTCTATGATTTGAAAACTAAGGTGGGTGCCTGTCCACAATCCGTTTTCATTGACGCACTCCCATTCCACATAAGCATTTGGTTTCAGATCGACAATCTTCATCTTATCATGAACCTCACCGTTCATCCTGAAAATATTAACAAACCCGACTTCCTGTTTGAGAGTACAATCCTTTATCCACCATTTCGAAACGCCTTCCGAAGTGGTTATTGCCTGGTAAACTGCCTTAGCCGGTGCGGCTATCCAAACCTGGTGCGCTATGGTGAACATATCATGGGCAGCTAAGCATCCAATGAATTCCAAATTTATCTATTACTTGTCCGAACAACGATCCCCAAAACTGCTTCTCCAGCGGCATGGTAACCTCTCCGCCTGCAGAAAGCTTTTCAAATATCAAACGGATGCGTTCTTCATTGCCATCGTTAATACTCATAACAGCTCCATTGCCCTGGTAGATGCGACGGGTTGTATCCGACATCATGATAACGTTGTCGTCGAATATCATGCTGGCATGCATTACCTTGTTCTTGAAATCGTCGGGAACCTGGAACGAGGGATTATCGCCAAAACGGCTCACTACCTGGCCGCTTCCACCCAAAATATCGATATAAGTATTTAGTGCTTCTTCGCAATTGCCGTTGAAATGCAGGTAGGGTATCAGTTTCATAGCCAATGATTTTTACACTAATTTATGAAGATAATTTGCTGCATTTACAAGCATTTCAAAAAAACGGAATATTGTTATTACATTTAGCGAAACAGCGTTTCAGCCTAAATAACCCATGGTTTTATTGAAGATACTTTTCTGCATCATTCTGCTCGTTCTATTGGTGAGCTGGTTAAAAATCAATCCTTTTATCACGTTTCTTATTGTTTCGCTCACTGGTGGATTGTTGCTGGGGCTACCACTCGACAAAGTAACCAAGTCAGTCGAAAAGGGTCTGGGAGACACTTTCGGAGGAATCGCTATTACGATATGCGTCGGCGCCATGATCGGCAAGCTCGTCGCGGTCAGCGGGGCGGCACAAAAAATAGCGGGTGTGCTGGTCAACGGCTTCGGCATCAAATACATTCAATGGGCGCTGATGCTGGTTGGGTTCATTATTGGTATCCCGTTGTTTTATGAGACTGGTTTTGTGCTCATGATACCGCTTATTTTCTCAGTTGTATACCGGTACAAGTTGCATGCGGTTTATATTGGTTTGCCGATGCTGGCGGCACTATCTGTTACGCACGGGTTTCTTCCGCCTCACCCATCCCCTACCGGCCTGGTGAATGCTTTCCATGCTGACATGGGCAAAACACTGATGTACGGCTTAATGCTGGCCATTCCTGCGATCATTGTTGCCGGTCCTCTGCTCTCCCGCACATTAAAAAAAATCGATTCAAATCCGCTGGCCACATTCAGAGCTGAAGAAATGCCTGAAGACAAACTTCCCGGCACCTTCAATAGCTTTTTTACGGCTTTGCTGCCGGTTCTTTTGCTGATGAGCACTACAGTTTATCTGAACTTTGACCATAGTCATAGCACTATTCACAATATCATTGCTTTTATTGGGGATGCACCCATTGTAATGCTTATATCGCTGATGGTTGCCACTTATACGATGGGCATTAAGCAGGGCATGGATATGAAACATGTGGGCCACCACTGCGCCCATGCGGTAAAAGACGTATCGCTTATTCTGCTCATTGTAGCGGGGTCGGGGGCCTTCAAAGGAGTCCTCTCCGACAGCGGCGCAGCCAAAGAAATTGCCGATATACTGAAAAGCTTCAACCTGCAGCCGCTGGTGCTGGGATGGTTAATTGCTGCTATCATCCGCATCAGTTTGGGTTCGGCAACAGTTGCGGGCCTGACTACCGCGGGTATCATGTCAGGATTGGTATTGCACGACCCTTCGATAAACCCCAACCTGATGGTACTGGCTATCGGCGCAGGCAGTCTTACCTGCTCTCACCTGAATGACGGCGGATTCTGGTTGTTCAAAGAATATTTCAATCTCTCCATCAAAGACACTTTACGATCCTGGACGGTGATGGAAACGTCGGTATCCATTATCGGGATAACGGGGGTGCTGATCCTGAATGCGGTGATTGGGTGATTTTCTTGTCCATAGTCCATAGTCGATGGTCCATAGCAACAGCTGATTATTTATCTTTGAGCGAACCATGGACCATGGTCTATTGACTATAAACTTTCAACTATGGAAAACAAAACATACGGCATCATCGGCCTCGGCAAAATGGGCCTCAACCTGGCTCTCCAGGCAACAGATAAAGGTTATACGATCAGTGGCTACGATAAACACGCGCCATCAGTATCTCAACCTAACCTGGAGTTAGCAAATAGCCTTGAGGATTTGATCCAAAAGCTTCCAAAGCCCCGCAAAGTATTCGTTTATATCCCGGCTGGGAAAGCAGTCGATGTCGTTATCGGCGAATTAACTCCCTTGCTAGAAAAAGGCGACATTATTATCGATGGCGGCAATTCCTACTGGGGCGACAGTATTCGTCGTGCTGAAAAGCTTAAGGAACAAGGTCTTTACTTAATCGACTGCGGCACCAGCGGAGGAACGAGCGGAGCCCGTAACGGCGCCTGCTTTATGATAGGCGGCGATAAAGAAGCTGTGAGCCACATTGAGGGATTATTGATAGACTTATCTGTTCCCAACGGATATACGCATTGCGGTGCATCCGGATCGGGGCATTTTGTAAAACTGGTGCACAACGGTATCGAATTCGGTATGCTGCAGGCGATTGGCGAGGGGATGGATCTATTAGCGCATTATCGCGAGAAACTCAACATAAGCGAAATACTTTATACCTGGAACCACGGTTCGGTAGTGCGCAGCTGGCTCATTGAATTAATGAAAGATCTGTATGATCAAAAACAGGGCTTCAATGTGCCATCCTATGTAGAAGATACCGGCGAAGTGAACTGGCTGGTAAGTGATGCTATGCGTATGGAAGTCTCAATACCCGTTATTGCGCAATCAGTAATGCAATTGATTGCTTCGCGCGATGCGGATCACATTTCACCCAAAGCGATTGCCATGATGCGCAATGGATTCGGCGGGCATCCTTTTGGTACTGATGCGGGCATTGAGCACGAAAGGCATTATGGGCGTGTAGGCGGATACGAGGAAGAAAGTTAATGTGCAGATGAGTGGATGTGCAAATATGCAGATGAAGCAAATGTGCAAATGTGCAGATAAACCTTTTAGTTGTGGGTACTGCTTCGAAAACCAATTGGTTTTAGCTGGTTTGAACAGCCAGCTCACCTTTATTGATAAACTGTTTTACTAAATTGATAAAGTCCGTCAGATCAAATGGCTTACTGATGTAGCCGTCGGCGCCGGCTTCTTCTTTTACTATCTGTAAATCTCGGTTTGCCGACATAATGACAACGGCAGTATGTTTTAGCGCTTCGCTTTTTTTGATGTATCTGCAAATATCTTCGCCGCGATAGCCGCGCAGATTGAGATCAAGTAAGACCAGGTCGGCCCCGCAGGAATTTACTGTACTTTCGAAACCGGGATATTCGGAGATGCCGCACACCTCGTAACCCTCATCTTCCAGGATCATTGTGGCCATGTCCAGGATATCTTGTTCGTCTTCAATAATCAGTATCTTCTTCATTTACTTAGTTAAGTTGGCGATTATACGTGCCTGATAAAAAGAAAGTTCCAGCAAAAATATTCCGGTTTGCAAGTCAATTATTTTTGGCCCATAGTTAATCAATTTCGAAAAACTGTCCTAATTTTAAATACATTAAATGTTCTTATCATCCCATCATGAAAACATTTATCCGAATGGCCGCTTTAGGCCTGTTTTTGACCTTTAGCCTGCCACTTCTGGCGCAGGAAACAGTAGATACCGCTGCGTTCCATAAAATAAGAAACGCAGAAATGAGCAATTCTCATATACCCTGGATAGCACATTATTTAACAGATGTTGCCGGGCCACGGCTTACCAACTCGCCGGGATACTTTCGGGCGGGTAAATGGGCAGTCTCCACGATGAAGGACTGGGGGATGACCAATGCCGCCCTGGAGCCCTGGGGTGAGTATGGCCGCGGCTGGGATGTGGAACAGTTTAGTATCTCGATGACGGCGCCTTACCTCCAGTCCGTAATCGGCTATGCCATTCCGTGGACACCAAATACCAATGGAGAGATTAAGGCCCCGGTTGTATTACTTCATCAGAAATACCTCGGTGACAGCAGCTATATCAACAAGCATTTGGCCGATTTTAAGGGCAAAATCATTCTTATAGCAGGTGACCGCAAACAGATCGAGGGCGATTTTAAGCCATTTTCGACGCGCCTGACTGACAGTGAGCTGATGAAAATGCCAGACACCTATATGATCGCCCGCAGTATGATTGACGGCTATATGAAAATTCTGGCCGACCAGGAGAAGATACTGCAAAAGATTAAGAAAGCCGGCGCACTTGCGCTCGTCTCATCGAATGGACGCGATGGGACCGTTACTGTACAGTCCTTTAAAGGATACAAAGCCGGATCGCCCGAGGGCTTGCCGCAAGCGGTAATATCCGGTGTTGATGCGCTGAAGATCAAGCGGCTGATTGCATCGGGTCATACAGTCGAGTTGGCGTTAAATATTAAAGGCAAGTTTTACAGTGATGATACCAAAGGATACAACGTGGTGGCCGAAATACCCGGCAGCGATCCCAAACTGAGAGCACAACTGGTGATGCTTGGCGGTCACATGGACTCATGGAATGCAGGGACCGGCGCTACCGATAACGGCGCTGGTTGTATTGTAATGATGGAGGCCGTTCGCCTGCTCGATTCGCTGCATCTGCAACCAAAACGCACAATCCGGCTCGTGTTGTGGGGTGGCGAAGAAGAAGGATTGTTAGGCTCCTATGGTTATGTAAAAAATCACTTCGGCAATGCAGAGACTGGCGAGGTTAAACCTGAGCAGGCTAAAGTTTCAGCTTATTTTAACCTCGATAACGGCACAGGTAAAATTCGCGGCATCTTCGCGCAGAATAATGAGCAGGTAAAACCAATCTTTGAACAATGGTTCCAGCCGTTCCATGACCTTGGAGCACAAACCGTGACGATGAGCAATACTGGTTCTACGGACCATTTATCATTTGATTGGGTGGGAATACCAGGCTTCCAGTTTATCCAGGATCCGCTAGACTATGAAACCAAAACGCATCATACCAACATGGACACCTACGACTACCTGCAAATAGACGACCTGAAACAGGCGGCTGTAATTGTTGCATCATTTGTTTACCAGGCTGCCAATCGCCCGGATATGATGCCGCGGAAGCCAATAAAAAAGGAGAAGTTTGTGTTTGACGGCTTCTAACCGACGATTGCAGAAAAGATATTGAAAAGCTGCCGGGAGATATAGCACTCAATCCCGGCAGCTTTTATTTTTTACTTTGAAAGATAGATCATCTGGCCCATATGTGTGCTTAAATGATTGGTGCGGTTAATAATGATATTCAACTTATTACGATGAGGCTCTTTGGCAAAATCCTCTTCCGATACTGAATTGTGGCGGCTGAACCATTCTTCAGCTTCTGTTTCATTGATATGTTTATCAAGGGTTTGACTCACGTTTTTCCAATACTCGCGAAGTGCTGAGGTAGCAGGTTTGGGCAGGTCAGATTTATCAGGGTTCTTAATAAATACCTCTTCAAGTTCCGGGTATAGTTGATCACCAAAACCCAATAAAGGCAGCATAGCATCATGAACAGCGGCCATGTGTCCCAGCAGGTAAACTCCGGTATTACGGCCAGGTGATGTTTCCTCGGCAAGCTGCTCATCGCTCAGTTTATCCAAAAGGGCATTAAAGCGTGAATTCTGAACCTGCCAATTGGATATTACCATCTTGATGAATACTTGATTTTTATCAGTTGCGGACGGTGTTTGAATGTTCTCCATAGTGTTGTGAATAGTCAGTAGTGAATGGTGAATAATTGTTAGCTCAAATATCCGGGGTTGGGATTAAAAGTTGTAACATGCTTGTGTAAACTTTCGGTCTTAAATAATTTCGACTATTTTAGGGATCAAATATTTAACCGGCGCAGCCATTCCACTTATGACAACACAAAGCAAATATCCATTGGTCCACCACGTATTTTTCTGGCTTAAAAATCCTGATTCAAAAGAAGA
>JAICXZ010000466.1 GCA_025934475.1 Mucilaginibacter sp.
ACGCGATAGATCTCGTCCTTTACGATCATGCCGAGGCCAATTCCCCAACCCAGGTTTACCACCATTACGTCCTTTTGAGCTTTGGCAATGCCAAATTTCTGCTCGGCCAGCGCTATCAGGCTGGAGTCGTTATCGATATAGGTAGGTAAGCCGGTTTCCTCGCTCAGATATCCGGTCAGGCTTTTGCCGCCGGCATCCAGGTAAGTATAATTTATGCCTTGAACCACATTAACAAAGCCCGGCATTCCTATGCCTATCCCGGCTATCCTTTCCCGTGTTATCGGTGATTTATCTATATACCGGTTGATATTTTGTACCAAAATGCTCAGCGCGTTCGGGTTATTCAGGAGCTTCAGATCGAGCAAAAGCGATTCTGCTACCGGATGATTAAACAGGTCGAGCAACTGGATGCGGGTCGACAGCTGGTCCATGGCAATGGCCAGAATGTACATCGCGTCAGGCTTGATCGAATAAAGCAAGGGCCGACGGCCACCGCTGGATGGAGCATAACCCTGCTCTACCACAAAACCCTCGGCTATCAGCTCGTTGATGGCCTTGGCAATAGACGGAATGCTTTTGTCAAATAGTTCGCTTAATTCGGCGCATGACATGGCTTTATCGAAATAAAGCCTTTTAATGATCATATTTTTTAACTGGGAGCCTTTAATCGCGCTCTTAGGTTTAATCTCCATCCCGATAATCGAGGTTTAACTTGGCAGGGTATGCCGCGGTCTATACTTTTTAAATTATTTATAAAAGTATATAAATAGGAGACAAACTACAAATACAGTAATTTTTATGTTGAAAAATTTAAAGCTTTTTATTTCCTTAACAATTTAAATGCATGCCCCGTCCACTCATTATTTCTGAACCCCGGAATGCACCACAACAGGCATAGCGGTTCGATGGCCCTTGCAGCTTCCACGGCGCCCATGTCCTCGGTATCGAAACCGAAAAGGGTGTTGATCTCAGTTACTTCTTTCTTTGCCCCATCACTGTTGCCGCAGATAAACATGGTGGGTTTTATTCCGCCAAAGTCGGGATTCACCATCAAATCGGAACCGACAGAATTATAAGCTTTGACAAAATTGGCTTCCGGAAATTCTTTTTGCAGCGCTTCCATCAGCGATTGATTGATAGAGGTAAAGAATCTTAGTACACCATTTTCCGGCGGCATACCATCGATAGGGTTACAGGTATCAATAACGGTTTTCCCGTTAAGATCGCTAGCGTCCGCGTGATCAAGTACCGTACGGGCTGCGTCGCCTTTAACGGCTAGCACCAAGATATCCCCAAAGGCAGCCGCATCGGCAAAAGAGCCGGTAGAGGCATTTTCGCCGTTCTGATTTTTCCAGTCATCGAGTTTTTCAGGGTGGCCGCTACCGATACAAACTTTGTATCCGTATTTAATAAAACCGCTTCCGAGGGTGGTGCCGACCGTGCCCGACCCTAAAATTCCTATGTTTTTCATGTGATTGATATCTAAATGGTTATGCTAAGTTATTGATAAAATAAAGTTTGATAAAAACCTTTACTTTTATATTAACAACCAATAATTTTTGCCTTATGAGAAGAAATGTTTTTTTGCCGGTTTTTGTTTTGATCTGTTTGT
This sequence comes from Mucilaginibacter sp., assembly GCA_025934475.1. Taxonomy (GTDB): domain Bacteria; phylum Bacteroidota; class Bacteroidia; order Sphingobacteriales; family Sphingobacteriaceae; genus Mucilaginibacter. The sequence continues at coordinate 1,613 of JAICXZ010000466.1, forward strand.
GCACAGTTGACAGCTTTGCGCAAAAACCGCTCAAATTTTCGAAGATACCTTATCCCTTAAACTGGGAAAATAAACCAATAAGTTTTTCGGTCAATGCCGATAATATCCAGATTGAGGCCGGCGAAAAAACAGACATGTTTCGCGACCCCAACGTGACTTATAATACCGATAATGCGCCCAAGTTGTTTTTTACACCCGATAATAATTTCATCCTCACGGCCTGCATCGAACACCATTTCGCGAGTAAGTGGGATGGTGGCGCTATTGTTTTGAAAGCCGATAACCTGAACTGGATCAAATTTTGTTTCGAGAAGGATTACACCGGGCAGCACCGGGTCGTGAGTGTGGTGACCAACAATATTTCGGACGATTGCAACTCCGTAGCCATCAACAGCGACAAGGTATTTTATAAAATGTGCAAGGCCGATAATGTGAGCACCCTTTACTTCTCGCAGGATGGAAAAAAATGGTTTTTGGTAAGACACTTACAGTTTAATGCCAAAGGACCACTGCACCTCGGCTTTTTGGCCCAATCGCCAACGGGAAAGAATAATAAGGTGACTTTTTCCAACATCACTTACTCGAGCAGGAAGATTAAAGATCCGTATGCTGGGGAATAATTGGGGCTAAAGTTATTTGAAATAACTCTTATACTCATTCTCCGCATCGGTAACATCAACGATATGAGGCGGTTTTGCAGGATGAAAGAAAAATAGCGTGCTCACCGCCTGGAGTGTGTCAACTTTGACGATCGTTATCGCTCCATTATTCTGAACGAACTTAATGAACTTATAATTTGATGATTCCATCAAGGGCAGCTTCTTTTGTCGTATTATGGAATCAGCAACAGATTGGTAATATGCACCATCTTCGGCATAAGCTTCGATAGTAGTATCGCCATATTTCTTTTTATTCTGCTCCAATGCTGCTGAATCTAATTGCACCTCCACAGCTATTTTATGGTCAATTACAAGCGTATCTGATTTGGAGTTTTTATGATTAATGATCGCGGCAGATTTCTTTCCTTTTAAGTTCCTGGGCGGTTCAGTGCTGCAACCAACAAAAGTTGATACAAAAAAGAAAATGAAGAGGTATTTAATATTCATAAATAAATTCAGGCTGGTTTGGAATCGTATGTGACAGATTTGGCTAGTCTTTAATTTGCTCCTCCAATGCTTTTTTTACTTCGACAGCCAATGAATCAGCTTTTTTATAGCCGTTAAGCAACTCGTTCCGGTTGTGGATGCGCAACAGCAGGTTATTTCCAAACTCAGCATCAGTCGAAAGTGATTTTAGTTGCTGCTCGTTAATGCCATGATTGTCAATATTACCCATGGCAAAATGTTTGAAAAAGTAAGGTCCCGTAATAACGACCGTTGCTTCTTGTTCGGCGTTCTGGGCTTCTTTGATATTCTGCGCCATGCTATAATAGGAGAATAGGAGGTTTTTCAGGCGGATATCTTTTAAAAGGCGCAAATTGCCAGAGTTCTTAAGATCAGAAAAGGTAGCATCGCTGGTGATAAACTTGGGTCGTGCTAAAATATTTTGGAGGTCCGAATCGGCTTTTGCGGGGGAAAGGGGATCGGTATTAGGCTGTTTGATAAAATTCAATAGCTCATTTCCGTTGGTTAAAATAACCCGTGTATTGTCGATGCTGTATTTTAAAGATTGCTGGTCGGCATTAATATCCGCCAGCAGGTTCTTTTGATATACTCTTTCCAGCTCAGCTTCTTTGCTGTTATCACGCCATTGTTCAACAGCAAAGGTGATCCAGATACCAATGATGATCACTAATACCTCGATCAGGTAAGCGGGCCACATCTCCAAAAGCAGTTCCGTTACCCGGTTGTGCTTTTTATGCGCCGTTTCGCCGGACTTTTTTGCCGGATGATGTTGTTGCCGTTTGATGCGCTCTTCCATGAGTCTTAGCCAGGACATCGGTTTATGTATCTTGGTGGAAATTAGTAAAATATACTGTAAAAGAGACCATCTTTAGAAATCAAATCCTATGCATGATGCCCAAAATATTTTGCCGTACTTGCTCTGTGCTCTTCGTGTATATCTCTGCGCACTTTGTGGTTTAAATTTAACCACAGAGCACTAAGAAGGCACAAAGTTCACAGAGACAATATTGCTAAGGCAACAGCACAAAACCCAAAAAAATCCTTCGGACTTCCGGACTTGCCGACTTTCGGACTATTTCTCCACCTCAAACTCTTTCTTCAATTTAATATCCTCAGAAGATTGCCCCACCATCACCTGGAATTTGCCAGGCTCGACCGTCCAGTTCATGTTTTTATCGAGGATAGCCAGTTCATCAGGATGGAGGGTAAACTCAACTGTTTTCTTTTCACCAGGTTCAAGGGTGATACGCTCAAAGCCGCGCAGGTCGTATTC
>JAICXZ010000823.1 GCA_025934475.1 Mucilaginibacter sp.
AGGCGTTTATCAAACCGAGTTTGATGACCGCAACTTTAGCCGTAAGCTTTTGTCGACTGGTTTATTGGTGAAATTGCCTGAAAAGGATAAGCTCTCATCCAAAAAGGGAGCCTTTTATTATAAACTTGATCAATCTCATTACAAGGAAAATTTTGAATCCTTCCTGAACATCGTCCCAAATCCGGATAAGTTCTTTTAGACAGTTTACTCGAGATTTTTAGGTAGCTTGATCAAAAAGGAAGTGCCTTTGCCGGGTTCAGAGTGTACCTCGATTGTTCCGCGGTGATCTTCTATAATTCCGAACACAATGGAAAGTCCGAGACCCGTCCCTTCACCTACATTTTTTGTGGTGAAAAAAGGTTCAAATATTCGTTGTTTCACGTCGCCGTTCATTCCGATGCCTGTATCCGATATCTCAATGATGACGTTTTCAGGGTAATCAATTGTCGTTATGGTAATACTTTCATGTTCATGGTGGCTCTTGGCCTTGATGGCCTGAATGCTGTTATTCACCAGGTTCATAAGCACCTGATTTATCTTGCCGGGATAGCAATTGAGAAGCGTCAGCTTATTTAATATCGGCTTAATTTCAATGTAGTAGGGAATGGTACTTCTCAGCAATATTAAAGTGCCCAGAATCGCCTTATTAATATCCGCCGGTTTCAATACCAGTTCATCTGTCCTGCTGAACGTACGGAGACTTTGAACAATTTCGGTCGTACGGTTCGCGCCTTCCTCTATACCATCCAATAAGGTTAGGATTTCTTCTTTGATAAACTCAAGATCAATCTGTTGACCGTATTCTTTAGCCGCATCAAGTAATTCTTTTTGATCGGGCTTAATACCGGCCTCTTTGTATTTGTCTATCAGCGAAAATAGCTCGAGAAAATCGAGCCGCAATGGTTTTACATTAGAGCCGACAAAATTGATGGGGTTGTTAATTTCATGGGCAACGCCGGCTGTCAATTGACCAAGCGATGCCATTTTCTCGGTTTCTACCAGTTTAATTTGTGTCGACTTCAGGTTCTCGATACTTTTTGAAAGATCGCGGTTGGTGTTTATCAATTCCAGCGTCCGGGCGTTTACTTCAGTCTCCAGCATAATGTTTTGCTGGGTAATTAGCCGCTCATTTTCTTTGGCTATGGTTAGCGATAGCAGTTGCGTTTCGGCTGTTTGCCTGCGGTAAAAATTGATTTTTTCAGCCAGTGAAAGCGAAAAAAGAACCAGTTGCAGCACAGAGCTGTAGATAATAATATTTGAAGTGAATTCGCTATGTGTTATCCAGCCCCGGTTGCGGGCTATAGACACCAAAACCGTTATAAAAAACAAACCCCAGCCAATCATAAAGTATTTGGCAGGCTTAAAACCCCGGAAATAAAGTACAGTACCAATAGCAAGCAGTGCCACGGAAAGAATACCGGCGTTTAGGGTTATCAGGTTATAAGCAAAAGTGACTTTGCCCACAAATACGGCGCCGAGTGCGATGATATATAGCGCAAAGAGTAAATTATAATATCGTACGTATTTTTTAAGATTGGCCCGCAGCTGCAAAAACTCCGCAGCAAAAAGCAATATCGTAAATCCAAAAAACACCCGGGCAATAGGTATAATGTAATTGTTGAGCGCGTTTTTATCACTTACAAAGAAACTGGCGCCATATCCCCTTAGCAATACTTGGGTAATGCCAAGAAAAATGATGTAAAGGACATAATAGAGGTAACTCCGGTCGCGGAGGATAACGAAAAGCACCATGTTGTAAAAAGCCATGATGAGCACAACTCCCATAAAACC
>JAICXZ010000646.1 GCA_025934475.1 Mucilaginibacter sp.
CAATCGAATGAGGATAACGAACAAGTAACAACATTGTTAGACGGGTAAATTATAGCTGATTTTAATTGCAAAGCACAAAGATCATTGCGTAACTTTAACACATAATTCCGGTGAAAAATGGCTACTGACCAGATATCAAGGCGCAGCTTCATCCAAACCGCCGGTACAGCAAGCCTGGCTCTGTGGCTGGGGCTATCGGCAAAAGGCAGCATACGCAAAACCACCAATATTGCGACCGCTAAAAACTTCTCGCCGTTCATTCTTGTAGAATATAACGGTAACATCACGATCTATAACATCAAACCCGAAATGGGGCAGGGCACGTTCCAGTCGGTCCCGGCGTTGATTGCGGAGGAATTTGAGGTTTCGCTCGACCAGGTGACCATCAAAAACACTAGCGGAGAACCCGAATTTGGCCGGGGACAACGTGCAGGGGGGAGTGCCTCGATCCGTACAGGTTATAATGATTTCAGGAAAATCGGTGCAACTGCTAAAGCTGTGTTTATAACAGCCGCGGCTAATCGCTGGCAGATTGATCCTTCAACTTGTTATGCCGAAAACGGCAAAGTAATCAATAAAGCCTCTAATAAATCATTTACCTACGGCGAGTTGGTAGAAGATGCTGCAAAATTGGAGCTTCCGAAAGATCCCCAACTAAAAGATCCCAAAGACTTTAAGATCATCGGCAAGATGACGCGCCGGCCGGACATTCCGATGAAGACCTGCGGTAAAGCCGCATTTGGCATCGACGCTAAAGTGCCCGGAATGGTATATGCATCGGTTGAAAGATGCCCGGTAATTGGCGGAATTCTGAAAAGTTTTGATGCTTCGGAGGCGATGAAGGTGCCCGGTGTGGAGAAAGTGGTTGAGGTAGAGCGCATCATCGGCAACTACCGTTATACAGGTGTTGCTGTTATAGCCAATGCTTACTGGACAGCACAACAAGCCCGCAAAAAGCTGAAGATAGACTGGGACTACCAGGGTTACGATAATTTTAACTCCGAAGACTATGAGGAGCATCTGCGCAAACTGGCGGATGAAGACGGGTTAATAGATAAAAATATAGGCGACATTGATAAGCTAGGTCTGAAGCCTGAAAATACAATTGAGGCATTTTATGAAACGCCGGTTGTTGCTCATAGCCCTATGGAACCTATGAATGCCGTGGCCCAGGTAACGGGCGATAAAGTAGAAATATGGACCTCGACCCAGGTGCCCAGCTCGGTAGTCGGAACCAACCCCAATGAATTGCCAAAGCTGACTGGTTTCGCACCTGAAAATGTGAAAATGCACAACATGTTTGTGGGTGGCGGGTTCGGCAGGAGGCTCTATACAGATTATATTATTGAGGCGGTTAACATTGCTAAACAAATTGATAAACCAGTAAAGCTGATCTGGTCTCGGGAGGATACGACGCAATTTGGACCTTTCAGGCCGATGACTTTTTCGAAGCTAAGCGGTGGCTTTTCAGACGATGGCAAGTTGGTGGCTTTTAAACATAAGGTGATCAGTCCCTCTCTTGGCGAATCTGGTCGACCTAACTTTGATAAAACAAAAGTCGATGGAAGCATGGTTGAAGGTATCGGCGAGCAGGATTATCAAATACCAAACATCAAAACATCCTACGTGCGGGCCGATTATCATGTGCCGGTAGCCGCATGGCGCTCGGTAACCAGTTCAACGCTGGCCTTTGCGCATGAGTGTTTTATAGACGAACTGGCTCATAAGGCTGGTAAAGATCCGCTTGATTTCAGGATGTCATTGTTGGCTGATTCTTCAGATACCGCAAGAATATTCAAAAAGCTAAGAGAAGTGTCTAATTGGGATAAACCGCTCGGCGAGCGTCGGGGTCGCGGCCTCGGGCAATGGAAATTTTTCGCCGGACAATGCGCGCAGGCTGTGGAAGTAACCCACAAACCAGACGGAACGATTAAAATAGATAAAGTTTATGCGGTGATTGACCTGGGCGTGGCTGTAAATCCCGACAATGTCAGAAACCAAACCGAAGGCGCGGTTATCATGGCGCTAACAGCGGCTATAAAGCCGGCAATCACCTTTAAAAACGGGAAGGTGGAGCAGCATAATTTTTATGATAACACCATGGTTCGCATCAATGAGGCACCGCAGGTTGAGGTGCATATTTTGACGGGTGAGCAAAAGATAAAAGGTGTGGGCGAACCCGGTTTGCCGCCGTTCGCACCGGCGCTGGCCAATGCTATTTTCGCTGCTACGGGCAAGCGGATACGGCGGATGCCATTTGATTTAAAAGCATGAAGAACACAATAAATACTTAAATTTATTCGCGTATGATCTCGTTAAATATTAATCAAAAGGATTATAAGGTCGATGTGGACCCGGATATGCCCTTGTTGTGGGTGATCAGGGATGTGGTTGGCCTTACCGGGACGAAGTTTGGCTGCGGTGTTGCACAATGCGGCGCCTGCGTGGTTCATCTCAACGGCGAAGCGGTGCGCTCATGCGTTACCAAAGTGAGCCGGGCCGAGGGGCAAAAGATCGTTACCATCGAGGGCTTATCGCAGGACAACAACCATCCGTTGCAGGCAGCCTGGAACGAAGAGAACGTGCCGCAATGCGGTTACTGCCACTCAGGACAACTGATGTCGGCAGCAGTATTGCTTCGCGAAAATCCCAACCCGACGGATGAGGATATCGATATAGCCATGTCGGGAAATATTTGCCGTTGCGGCACTTATCTGCGTATTCGCAAAGCCATTCATTTGGCCGCCGAACTGCAGCGTAAACAAGCAGCCAGTAAGTAGTACAATTTATCAGATACACTCATTATCAATTGGAACAGTTCAAAACCGGCCTGTGATCTTATGAAAGACCATTTAAAAACTAAATTACCCCGGGTTCTGCCCTCAAAAATCATATTGGTTATCGCTGTACTGCTGGGAGCGGTAGGCTTTATGAGCTTTGCGCTTATTGGTGGCAACGACGGTAAGCCCGCCGATGGCAAGCTCATTGTAAAGGACAGCGCTGGCTCCGTTAAAGCGTTCAGAGAGGTTTATCAAG